>NZ_FR883057.1:56454-59129 GCF_000435115.1 Bacteroides sp. CAG:633
TGCATCCCCTGTTTCCGTTTCCGTCCGCTGCGGTATTTCCTGCCCACCCAGTTCGCCCAGCAGTTCCGACACCGTAAAGGGCTTGTGCAGGCATCCGGCAAAGCCATGCTCATCAAACTCGCTGCGCTGCATGTCGCTACGGGCCGTGACGGCTATTACCGGAATTTCTTTTGCCTGAGGAATGTTGGAAGCGCGCAACAACTTTAGCAGGTCGAATCCGTTGATTGCCGGCATCTGTACATCCGTCAGCAACACATCGAACTGTTCCGTGCGAAGAGCATCGAGCAGTTCATCCAATTGCAGACACGACACAGACCCGATGCCGCTTTGCGACAACATGGCCGCAGTCAGCGTCAGCTGGATGCGGTCATCATCAATCAGCAACACCCTCTTCAATGCCGGACTTTCCGGTTCCGGCTGTCTCACTTCTTCTGCAACCGGTACATCTGTTTCTTGCTTTTCGGGGAACGCCTGTTTCTTGCTGTCAGCCTCGCTCTTGTTCACCGGAAAGATGGGGATACGAACCGTGAACGTACTGCCCTTGCCGGGAACACTATCCACATCGATACTACCTTCGAGCAGCTGCACCAGCATGCGAACTATGGAAAGTCCCAAACCGAACCCTTCTTTCCCCTGTGCACCCGGCAAGCGAGTAAACTCCTGGAAGATGCGTTCGCGATCGGCCGGTTCCATGCCCTTTCCGGTGTCGGATACGGCTACTACCAAACGACGGTTCTCGTAACGTGCCGTCAGCGTAATACCTCCCTTGTCGGTGAACTTGACCGCATTCGACAGCAGGTTGGTAATGATCTGCCGCAGGCGCAAGGGGTCGCAGATGTAAGTGCCGTTCAATTCGTCCGAAATCTCACGGCTCAAGGTCAGACCCTTTTCTGCCGTCAATGGTTCAAAGCTGACATAGATTTCCTCTAATAAATGGGCGGGATGGAAGGTCACACGATGAACCTCGGCTTTATGCAGATCAAGACGATGAAAATCGAGCAGATCGACTACCAACTTCAGCAGATGTTCCGACGAAGTCTTCATATTATCCAGATAGAAACGCTGGCGTTCGTCCACCGTAAGCCTTGACAACAGATCAGCATACCCCATGATGGAGCCTAAAGGTGCCTTGAAATCGTGCGTAATGGCCAGCATCAGCTTCTCGCGCGTCACCAACAGGTCTTCGGCACGGCGACGGGCTACCTCCAGTTCTCGTTTATAACGGTTACTGCGCGCCACGTCGCGCCCTATCAGCACCAGGAAGAAAGCTGCCAGCAATACAGCCCCCACAGCCACTCCGGCAATGGTACGCGCCGAACGCTGACGAATCTCCTGCTGATATTCGGCCTCAGTACGGGCACGTTGAAGCGTTTCTTCCTCGTAATTCTTCAACAAGCTGTCGATTCGTGCCGAAAGCATATGGTCCATCCGCCGCAGGTTGTAGTTACGCCGCCGTACGATAATGCTGTCGGCACGTTTTTTCTCGGTAATCTCGCGTAGTCTGGCCTGTAAGGAATCTGTCGGATTGTAGACATCGATCACCGTATCGACGGCAAACTCCAGTGATGTCTTCACCTGAATGGCAGTATCCTTCTTAGGAGGCGAAAACACTTCGCCCAATCTCTTGAAAAAGCCTTTCTTCTTGGGCCGTGTCACCATCGTGTCACGATGCGTAATGACCCGCCGTTGCACGCGCTGCTGCACGACGACCGAGTCGATCCGCTCAGCAATAATATGTTCGATGTCGCTGGTCGAGAGCATCTTTTCGTTCATCTCGCTCAGCGTACGCAGCATCCGGATGGTATTCTCATCCTTCTCTTTGAGCAACACCAGCAGACTGTCGGCCCACTGCATGTCTTTACCCTCGGACTGGGTGAGCTTCTCGACCTCTCTGTGCACAAAGAACAAGGCCGACAGCAGCACCACCAGCAACAGGGCATAGCCCAAAATGATCTTCAGTTTCGAAACGCTGTTCATAAGTATCTACTTCTTTATGCCCTCTATCAGGAATTGAAAAGACATTCTTCAGTTCTTCTTGTTCGTATCCCAGCGGAAACGGAGCCACAGCATCAGGCCGGCACTGGTCAGGCCGAAGGGGAATGCCATCCAGACTCCCGTTACACCCAGATTCAACACGAATCCACAAAAATATCCTACAGGCAAAGATATAATAAAATAGGCAATAAAGGCTATCAGCATCATCGGCTTTACGTCCGAAATACCGCGCAAGGCATTCGCGAAGTTAATCTGCAGACCGTCGCCAAACTGATAGATAAGGAACGGGAAGAACAGAGCCGACACCATGGCCGACACCTCAGCACTATCTGTAAACCATCCGCCCACCCGGCTACGACAGGCAAAGACAATGCTAAGCAAAACGACCTCCATAAACAGAATCAGATGAAAACCGGCATAAGCCACCCGACGCACATTGGGCGTATCGCCCTGCCCGTGGAAATTGCTGACACGTACCGCTACCGCTGCTCCCATACCATAGAACATCATAAACGTGAATTGCGAAATGGTAAGCATAATCTGATGTGCGGCCAGTGCCATCGTACCCAGCCAACCCACCATCACCGTGCTGAGACTGAACGAAGCAGTCTCCATACCCATCTGCAAGCCTACAGGCCAACCCAGCGCATTGAGCCGGCGGAATACGGCAGCCGACCAAC
>NZ_FR883057.1:59162-69905 GCF_000435115.1 Bacteroides sp. CAG:633
CCAACCGCCACAGTCCTACCCTGTAGCGGGCAAAGCGGCGGCTGCGCCATACGATAAGGGCAAATGCTACCACCATCACGATACGCGAAAACAGCGTACTCAGCCCCGCACCCAGTAATCCCAGCTCGGGTAGTCCCAATTTACCGTTGATCAGAATGTAATTGCCTGCAATGTTCAACGCGTTGCCGCCCAGAAGCAGCCACATAGCTGTCTTTGTGTCGGTAATACCGTCGGTAAACTGCTTGAAGCCGTTGAACAACAGAACAAAAAGCAGCGAAGTAAGCAACACCAGGTAGTAAGGACGGATAAGCGGCAAAAGCTCTTCGGGCTGTCCTAAACGCCCGATATTGAAATAGAGTCCCCCCATAATCAGCGTCAGCAGTACGGCTACCAGTGCATTGGCCACCAGACTGCACAGCAAAGCCTGACCGGCTTCGGGGAAACGACGGTTACCGTAAAGCGCACCCACCACAGGCGTCAGTCCATAACTGAAACCGGTACTGAAAATGATGCATAAGTTGAAAAGATTGTTCACGAACGAAGCCGCCCCCAGTTCCTCTGTACTGTGGTGGCCTATCATCAACGTATCGGCAAATCCCAATATGATTACGCCCAATTGTCCTACCACAATGGGAAAACCTAAACGGACAAGGGCACGGTAATGACCACCGTAGGTCTGCATCCAATGTTTCATTGGTTATCTCTTTTTAGAATAAAAGTTCTTTAAGTTTCGCAAGCACATAAAAGATTGCGCAAGCCTATCCCTTCCGATAATGCAGCACCGAACAGTTTTCCTGACGGAAAGCCTGACGTGCCACAGCCTGCAACTGCCCGGAAGTCACCGCACGATAACGCTCCACCGTCCGGTTGATGTCCTCGGCCTGTCCGGTCAGCTCGTACCAGGCCAGGTTGGTAGCTACATTCAAGTAATTGATATTCCCGAATATCTGGGTAGACTCGAATTTGTTCTTCACCTTCTCCAATTCAGCAGTCTCTACGGGCTGTTGCTGCAACCGTTCCAGTTCCTTGCGTACAGCCGCCTCGGCCTGCTCAAGTGACACACCCGCAGCAGGTTTTCCGCTAATATGAAACAATCCGGCATCGCGCGACCCACTGATATAGGCATCGATACTGGAAAACAAGTTCTGCTCCTGCACAAGATGCCGGATCAGGCGGCTCGAACGACCGTTGCTGAGGATATCCGAAAGGATGTCGAAAGCATAGTAGTCGGCATCGTCCCGACTGCACATGTGATAGACCATAAACAAAGCATCCAACGGTACATTGCGTTCTACCGTCAGTCTGCGTTCCGCCTGTTGTTCGGGTTCGGCGGGCAGATGCCTTTCCGGTACATGACGGTAAGGGACAGGAGCGAACCACTTTTCGGCAAGCCGTAGGGTTTCTTCCCACGAGATGTTGCCCGTCACGGCAAGTACGGCATTGTTGGGTGCATAATACCGGTAAAAGAAATCTTCCACTTCCTGCAGCGTTGCCTGTGCAATGTGCGAAAGCTCCTTACCGATAGTGGGCCAGCGATACGGATGTACCTGATAGGCCAACGGACGCAGCAGATGTCCCACGTCACCATAAGGCTGATTGAGACAACGCTGCTTGAATTCCTCCATCACCACCTCACGCTGCACCTCCAGACTGTGCTCGCTAAAGGCTAGCCCCAGCATACGGTCGGATTCCAGCCAGAAGCCGGTTTCCACATTGGCTTTGGGCACTGTGAGGTAGTAATTAGTAATGTCGTTGTTGGTCCATGCATTGTTCTCGCCGCCGGCCAGCTGAAGCGGAGTATCGTAATCGGGGATATTCACCGATCCGCCAAACATCAGGTGTTCGAACAAATGCGCAAAGCCTGTATGCTGCGGATGCTCGTCGCGCGCACCCACATCATAGACGATATTCAGCGCAACCATCTGCGTACTGGCATCTTCGTAATGCACCAGCCGCAGACCATTGTCCAACGTATGTCTGTTGATCTTGAACATTCCCCTTTTCCCGCTTTATACTTATTCCAATACTTCCACTTTGATAATCTTCACATCCTCTTCGGGACGATCATTGCGGTCGGTCTTCACTTTCTGGATTTTGTCTACTACATCCATGCCTTCCAGCACTTCACCGAACACGGTATATTCACCGTCCAGGTGGGGTGTACCTCCTACGGTTGTGTAAGCCTTTACCTGCTCGGGCGTAAAACGGAACTCGGGCATTTTGGCAACCTCGGCTTCGGCCTGTGCAATCAAGGTATCCTGCAAGTTCATCAAGCCTTCGTGGTCGCCGCTCTTACGGAGCTTATAGATTTCCTTCATGTGCTTTTGTGCCAAGGCGTTGAATGCATTGTTCAAGCGCATCTGTCCCATCTGCTGTTCCATGCTCAGCAAAGCCGAGTCACTGTATACCTTACCCGTAACGATATAGAACTGACAACCCGACGAAGCTTTCTGCGGATTCACGTTATCACCCTGACGGGCAGCCGACAAAGCACTTTTTTTATGGAAATATTTGGGATAGACAAACTCGGCAGGAATCGTGTAGCCAACATCGCCCGAACCAAGCATTTTTCCTTTCGGCGCATTCTTCGATTCCGGATCGCCGGCCTGTATCATAAAATCCTTAATGACACGATGAAAAAGAGTCCCTTCGTAAGTTCCGTTCTCGGCCAGCTTGATAAAATTATCACGATGTTGCGGAGTCTCATTATAGAGCTTCACCACAATGTCACCGACACTTGTTTCAATCTTCAACTTTGTTTCTGTTTCCATACTTCTGTTCTTCTTGTTTCCCGGCCCGCAAGCGGTCAGCCCGCCAACCAGTAATATTAATAATAGTATAAAATGCTTTTTCATCTTACTTTTTGTTTAAATTAAGTTTGCAAATATACGACTTTCGGGCAAAACGTCTTACCTTTGTACTTTAAAAGAAGTAAAACAGAAGGCTATGAAGTCAATATTGATCGTAGAAGATGATATCACTTACGGCATGATGCTGAAAACGTGGCTCGGAAAGAAAGGATTCCAAGTCAGTTCGGCCAGCAGCATTGCCCGTGCACAAAAACTCATCGGTGAGTCGGAATGCATCGACCTGATATTGTCCGATTTGCGACTTCCCGACCGCGACGGCATAGACTTGCTGAAATGGCTGGGTGAAAAAGGCCAGTCCATTCCCCTGATTATCATGACCGGATATGCCGACATCCAGTCGGCCGTACAGGCGATGAAATTAGGTGCATGCGACTACGTGGCCAAACCTATCAATCCGGACGAACTGCTGAAGAAAATAAACGAAGCACTCAGTACACCGGCTGCCCCCACCCATCACCCCGTAACTACCAAAGAGAAGAAAGAACATCCAGCCAACCGGACAGAGCATTCGGCCTTCCATACTGATTTTCTGGAAGGAGAAAGCGATGCGGCCAAGCAACTGTACACTTATGTGAAACTGGTTGCACCCACCAACATGTCCGTACTTATCAATGGGGCAAGCGGAACAGGTAAAGAATACGTAGCCCACCGCATTCACCAGCTCAGCAAGCGGGCCGATCAACCGTTTGTGGCTATCGACTGCGGCTCCATACCCAAGGAGCTTGCTGCCTCCGAGTTTTTCGGCCACGTGAAAGGCGCTTTTACCGGCGCACTGACCGACAAGACCGGAGCTTTTGTTGCAGCCAATGGCGGAACCATCTTTTTGGACGAAGTTGGTAATCTAAGCTACGAAGTCCAGATTCAGCTGTTGCGTGCACTGCAAGAGCGCAAAATCCGTCCCGTAGGTTCAAACAAGGAAATCAACGTAGATGTCCGTCTGGTGACAGCTACCAACGAAAATCTGGAACAGGCCATCGAAAAAGGCTCTTTCCGTGAAGACCTGTATCACCGCATCAACGAATTCACCCTGCGCATGCCACAGCTGAAAGAACGTCGCGAAGACATCCTGCTCTTCGCTAACTTCTTTCTGGATCAGGCCAACCGCGAGATGGACAAACAGCTCATCGGCTTCGACGAAAAGGCCTCGAAAGCCCTGTTGGACTATCACTGGCCGGGCAACCTGCGCCAGATGAAGAACATTGTGCGCCGCGCCACCCTGCTAGCACAGGGAAAATTCATCACGCTGAACGAACTGAGCGAACTGAAGGAAATAAAAGAGCAGGCTGCCCCCGTGCCGAACATGGCCCTGCGCAACGAAGAAACTGAAAAACAGCAAATCATCCATGCCCTGCAACAGACTGGCAACAACAAGAGCCGTGCGGCACAACTGTTGGGCATTGATAGAAAAACACTCTACAACAAGCTGAAACTTTATAATATCACAGATTAAAAAAGTGTGGACTTATTCCACACTTTTTCCACAATTCCACACTTTTTCCACACTGGGATTTTTTCGCCTATTTTCCATTTTCATCTAAGTATCAGCCAATTATAGAAGAATCCTGAATCTGGCACGTATTTTGAGATTAAAATAATGTAGTGAGATGTATACACCCATCCACAACTACAGCAAAACAGGAAAAGAGTAAGCCCAAACCTAAATTATAGAATCTAAAAAAAGCAAATGAATTTATGAGATTATGACAAAGTATTAGTAGCAGCCCTGTTTATGTTTGTTTGTGGTGGTGCGTCTCTGGCCAGTCGTGGCCAGGGGCGCCCAAAACCAAGCATCAAACGAAGGTCGCCGAATAATAGTAAGCACACTGCTATATAAAAGCCGTTCCCTCCTTGTCTATTCTGGGGAACGGCTTTTATATTTTTCATCCGACCGGCGCATCATCTGCTACCGGAAATGACAATCAGATATCTGCCGGAAAGGCATGCCACAAATTACTATCGGGAACAGGCGCTACCACCTCAATAAGTTCTTTCGAAACCGGATGTACAAAACGGACCCGACGTGCATGCAGACAAATGCTTCCATCGGGATTGGAACGCGGAAAGCCATACTTCAAGTCACCACGGATGGGACAGCCCATCTTAGCCAGCTGGCAACGAATCTGATGATGGCGTCCGGTCTTCAGATCGACTTCGAGCAGACAGTAATTGTCCGAACGCCCTATCAGGCGATAGTGCAGAATGGCTTTCTTGCTGCCGGGTTTCTCTGAATCGTAAGCATAGCTCTTGTTCTGCTTCTCGTTGCGCACCAAGTAATGCACCAGTTCGCCCTCCGGCTCAGGGGGCATGTTCTTCACAATGGCCCAATAAGTTTTCTTCACCTCGCCGACTCTGAACATCTCATTCAGACGTCCAAGCGCCTTACTGGTCTTGGCAAAAACAACAAGACCGCTCACGGGGCGGTCCAAGCGGTGGGTCACACCGATAAAGACGTTGCCGGGTTTCTGATACTTTTCCTTCAGATACTGTTTGACAATCTCCGAAAGCGGCGTATCGCCGGTCTTGTCTCCCTGAACAATCTCGGAAGCGGTCTTATTGACTATAATGATATGATTGTCTTCGTACAGGACAGTCATAGGCACTGATTACATATTCATACCACCATCTACCTGAATCACCTGACCGGATACATAAGATGACATATCGGAAGCCAGGAAGGTAGCAATGTTAGCCACGTCTTCGGGCGTACCGCCACGACGCAAAGGAATCTTCTTACACCATTCAGCCTTCACCTCGTCAGACAGGGCATCGGTCATAGCTGTCATGATAAAGCCCGGAGCGATGGCATTGGCACGGATACCGCGCGAACCGAGTTCCTGTGCGATAGACTTGGCCAAAGCAATCATACCTGCCTTCGAAGCAGAATAGTTAGCCTGTCCGGCATTACCGTGAACACCTACTACAGAAGCCATGTTGATGATGCTACCGGCTTTCTGACGCATCATAATCGGAGTACAAGCATGGATAAAGTTGAACGCCGACTTCAGGTTGACGTTGATTACCATATCCCATTGTTGTTCGCTCATACGCATCATCAAACCGTCGCGAGTGATACCTGCATTGTTAACCAGAATATCAATGCGGCCAAAATCGGCGTGTACAGTTTCAACAACCTTAGCTGTATCTTCGAAGCTGGCTGCATTCGAAGCATATCCTTTGGCCTTTACACCCAACGCTTCAATTTCCTTAACTGTAGCTTCGGCATTTTCATCGATCACCAGGTCGGTGAAAGCGATATTGGCTCCTTCTTGAGCAAACTTCAGAGCGATAGCCTTACCGATGCCACGAGCGGCGCCGGTGATAAGGGCTGTTTTTCCATTTAATAATCCCATAATTGTAATTGATTTATGAATGATTGATAATTATACTTTCTTTCCCAAGGCACCCAATACCAGACGTGTCACATAACGGTCACGCGTATCATCGTCCAGATTGGCACCGACATGCCCCCGAATATAAGGTGCCTCAATACCCTTTATACTGTAATGCATGATTTCGGCTGTCATGTCCAAATCGTCGATATCGAACACGCCTTTCTCCATTCCTTCGCGCAAGACATCCCTGAAAATCAATATTTCATTGGCATCGAAGCGCTTACGGACTTTCTCAACCCGCCATATATCGCGGAAGAAATTGGCACGCAACGTACCGTTACGGTAAACCACCTCTTTCACCGCATCCAGATGGGTATAAATCATTTCCATCAGTTTCAGATCGGGCGAAATATCCTTCTCGACTACGCGTTTCATCATGTCCGAAAGGATATCGAGTTCCGACTCGACAACAGCCATGTAGATGTCTTCCTTACTTTTAAAATAGGTATACAGCGTACGTCGGCCTTTCTTGGAAGCGAGGGCGATATCATTCATCGTGGTATTCTCCACCCCCATCTTTGCAAATAGCTGACGAGCTACATCCACTAACTTGGCTTTTGTCTTCGATACGGTCATAGGTTAATTGCACATTGCTTAATAATTTGAGCAAAAGTAAGACTTTTCCGCATATATTACAAACAAATAAAGCAATTAATACCAATCTGGAGTTGAAATACATGCTTCGGACGCAGATGGCACAGATAAACATGGAATTTATAATTCGCCCCATATTGAAGCAACGCTTATACGGACAAATCTCATTGAACATCGCATCATCTTCGTCTGAAAAAATTTGCCTGCTCATACAGATAATATCTTCCCAAGTATTGCCTCCATTATCAACCAGAAAAAAAATATTCTGCAAAAAATTTGCATATTCAAATAAAATCCGTACCTTTGCACTCGCAAATGAGAAACATCGCGGAGTGGAGCAGTTGGTAGCTCGTTGGGCTCATAACCCAAAGGTCGTCTGTTCGAGTCAGGCCTCCGCAACTAAATATAGAAAGAAAGGTGACCCGCAAAGGCCACCTTTTTTGTTATATCCCTCCTTTCCTTTCGTGGGGCAGTGAGCCACTCAATCTGCCTGCCACATAAGAAAATCCTCAGCAATACACTTGCCCATCCCCACTGCCTATTATAATAAGGTGGAAGTATCCTTCTGCCGTAAAACCCTACCGCATTCCAATACCACGTTCCCCCAAAAAAGAACTTTTTTATGCGCGAACTATTGTTTTTCTAAAAATCCTCTTTATATTTGCAGTGTACTATTATACTAATACACTTAATCAGCAGAAGGAAAGGCAAAGATACAGGTTGATAAGGCCTGCACTTGTATCTTGGAGCCTGACATCTGACTTTAAACAAATTACGGTATGTTGCAAGTAAAAAACATTTCATTCAGCTATCACCGCAAGAAAAAAGAAGTCTTACACGACTTCTCGCTTGCGCTGGAAAAAGGAAAGGTCTACGGGCTGTTGGGCAAGAACGGTACCGGTAAATCTACACTGCTCTACCTGATGGCAGGTCTGCTTACTCCGAAGAGTGGAGAGGTTACGTTTCACGACTTAAATGTCCGCCGGCGGTTACCTGCCACTTTACAGGATATGTTTCTGGTTCCGGAAGAATTCCAGCTTCCGGCTATCTCACTGGTAAGTTATATCGAACTGAACAGTTCGTTCTATCCGAAATTCAGCAAAGAAGACATGGTGAAGTATCTGCACTTCTTCGAAATGGATCTGGATACTGACCTGGGCAGCCTGTCAATGGGACAGAAGAAAAAAGTCTTTATGAGTTTCGCCCTTGCCACCAACACTTCGCTTCTGCTGATGGACGAGCCGACCAATGGTCTGGACATCCCCGGCAAAAGCCAGTTCCGTAAATTCATCGCATCGGGCATGTCGGACGAACGAACCATTGTGATTTCTACCCATCAGGTACGCGATATAGACAAGGTACTGGACCACGTACTGATTATAGACAACAGCCGCATTCTGCTTGATGCATCGACAAGCGATATCTGCGACAAATTCATGTTTGTAGAAAGCGACGACCGCACGCTGGCCGCACAGGCTCTATACACGCTGCCATCCATACAGGGCAATTATCTGATGTTGCCTAATACAGACGGTGAAGAGACTGAGTTGAATCTGGAATTATTGTTTGGTGCAACCCTGTCCCTGCCGGAACAGATTGCCAAGATGTTTCACCCCACAAAATAGCAAAGAATATGATAAAAGATACTTTTTTCAGCATGCCTCGCTTTGCCAGCATCTGTCGCAAAGAGATGGTGGAAAGCTGGCGCCCCAACCTGCTCCGTTTCGTCATGATGTACGGCATCATGGCCATCATTCTGATATGGGGAGGTTATTTGCAATACTCAAGCGAACTGCCCGGAAGTCATTATTCCGAAGACATCATGTGGAACATGACAGTGACATTGTTTGTCATAGCCATACATATCATGGGAATGCTGAGCGCTTCTTTCGTCATGGAACGGATGAAAAGTAAAACCGGACGGATAAACATCCTGATGACACCCGCCACCATGTTCGAAAAGTTTCTCGCACGATGGCTGATATATACTTTTGCCTTTCTGGTATGCTTTCTGATAGCATTCAAGCTGGCCGACTGGACACGCGTAGTGATTTACAACATCTTCTACCCGGACATCGAACCGATAGCTCCCGTGCCCTGGGATTATTTTCTGAAATCGGGATTCTATCAGGCTAAATCAAGCATCAGTATCAACATAGCCGCTTATTTCTGCCTGCAATCTTTCTTTGTTCTGGGCAGCGTCATCTGGCCCAAACGCTCGTTTGTCAATACTTGCGTAGCCCTTGTGTGTATCAGCATTGCATACATCACGGTAGGAGTTATTGTTGCAAAAATCTTTGCAGAAAAATATATAGAAGAACCAAACGGAATATTTAGCTCAGAAGATTCTTTCAGTTTTGTTGTCATTAGCTTATGTTCATTCATTGCCCTGTTCAACTGGACGCTCGCTTATTTCCGTTTCAAAGAATCAGAAATCATAAATCGCTGGTAACATGAATTTTAAAGAAAGCAAAGCCATCTATCTGCAAATTGCAGACCGCATCTGCGACGAAGTATTACTCGGAAAATACGGGGAAGACGAACGCATACCATCGGTCAGAGAATATGCAGCTGTGGTGGAAGTTAATGCCAATACCACTATGCGCTCGTACGACTACCTGCAATCGCAAGGAATCATCTACAACAAGCGTGGCATCGGCTACTTTGTTTCACCCGGCGCATCCAAACTGATACTTTCGCTACGACGCGAATATTTTCTGAAAGAAGAAGCCGACTATTTCTTCAAGCAAATGTACACCCTCGACATTAAGCCTGAAGAACTCTCGGCCATGTATCAAGAGTTTATAAAGAATAAAAATAAAGAAAACGAATTATGAAACGTACCACATATATTATAATAGGAATGCTGTTTGCCGGAGCAATACTGGTGATTGGCACCCTGACATCTATTTTCAGCACAGGTATCACCTGGGAAGAATCCTTTTTAGACATCAAAGGAGAACGGACAAGCAAACAAATGCCCGAATGCAGAGTTGTACACTTGATGTCGAAGGTGGAAGCAAAGGATCTCGAAGAAAGGTATGTCAGCTTTGACCAGACAACACTGAAAATCGGCCCAACCGATTCACTGACCGGCAGCCTGACATACACTTCCGAATTAAACAATTACATGGAATGGAAGACTGCAGGCGACACCCTCCAAATTTATTTCTCGTTTCCGACAGACAAACTGGCTCCACAATACCAAAAAATGAAATGGCTGAGAGTACGTTCCGAAGCTATCCAAATGAATATTCCCCAAGGAGTAGAGGAAATCATCTCAGAAAACTATAACATGCATACACAGTTCGCCGACCTATCCCGCGATTCACTTGCGTTCAAGACCCAAGGTACAACGATCATTAATGATTGCCAGATAAAATCCCTTTCAGCCAAGGCTCCTACCTTGCACTTCCAGAGTGGACAGGTAGATAGCTTGTATCTCAATCTTGACTTTATCACAGAGTGGACAGTTGACTCAGATTCATTCCATATCGACACCGAACACCTTAGCGGCTCATACGAACCTAACTGTTATTTGCAAAAAAATGAATGCCGCCAGGTGCTCTGGACTCCGCTGAGCGGAAAAGCCCAACTGCACATCAAGCTGAAAGAAAAAGCCAGAATCAACGTCATAGAGTAAAGCATTATCCACGCTTTATATCGTTCCGGTGGATCACTTACAGTAGAATCAATCAAGAAACAAAAACGAAAGGCAACGCTGCCACTGAACCCTTCTCCTTCATCAGATTACGGTTTCAAGGGCAGCGTTACTTTTATATACTTATTCAGCCTGTACAATATTCTATTTCCCGATCCTTAGCCAGTCTGACTCACAGCCTGGTTAATCTTCTCCAGCCAATTTTGCCTATTATCCTTCTAAAACT
>NZ_FR883058.1:0-18864 GCF_000435115.1 Bacteroides sp. CAG:633
TCAGCGCATGCCATATCACCACACGAGGCATCTGGGGCGAACCGGTGATGCGGGCTATTTCTTCAAGCTCGTCCACCACGCCGGGGTCGGCAATGAACGCGCGACAACCGGGAAGCATCACGGCCAGTTCGTGCGCTATCAGGCAGCCTAAGTTACAGGCATGGCTGCGCATGGCATGAGCAATGTCGTCGAGCATGGCATCGTTCACCTCGTACACGCCGCCGGGAATAGGCTTCAGCAATCCGCCCCGCCCCACGATGGCATCGAACTCGAAGGGGATGCCGTCGGCCTTCAGCTCTTCGAGCACCAGATTCTTGCGGAACTCAAACTGGTCGATGATGCGAGGAAATGCGGACAAATCGTCCACCGAATGCCGGATGCTGCGCACCAGACGGGGAACGTTATCTTCGTAAACGGCAATCTTCGTCGAAGTAGAGCCGGGGTTGATGACTAATATCTTCATGGAAATGGTGAATGATGAATGATAAATGGTGAATGGTTAAACGACTTGCTTCCTGCTTTATTCGTTCATGTCCTGTCCGTTGCTCGTCAGGCAGGCCATGGCGATGCTGTAGTACTTCGACAGTCCGCTGTCGCTGCGCGAGGGCAGCACCACCGGACAGATGGGGCCTTGCAGCAATCCGGCCATGTCGGCGTGCGAGAACAGGGAGACGGCTTTGTAGAAAGCGTTGCCCGACTCGATGTTGGGGAAGATGAGTACGTCGGCCTCGCCGTTGATGGGCGAAACGATGCCTTTGATGTCGCCGCTGGTCTTCTCGCACGAGGTTTTCACGTCCAGCGGACCGTCGATGATGACGTTGCCGAATTCGCCTGCTTCGGCCAGTTCGACGATGTTCACATAGTCCAGCGAATGGGGGAACTTGGCGCTCACCTTCTCCGTACAGTGTATCAGGGCGATGCGCGGCTGCTCGATGCCGAAGTGNNCGCGGCTGCTCGATGCCGAAGTGGCGGCAGGCGCGGATGGCGTACCAGATCATCTCAATGCGCTGCTGCAACGTAGGCCGCGGGATGACGGCGGCATCGGAGAAGAACAGCAGCTTGTCGTACGTAGGAATCTGCATCACGGCCAGGTGGGTCAGTATCTTGCCCTTGGGCAGCAGGCCTTTTTCCTTATCCAGAATGGCATGCAGCAGGTTGTCGGTATTGATGATGCCTTTCATCAGAATGTCCGCCCCGCCTTCGCGCACAATGCGCACCGCCTCGCGGGCAGCCTCGTCGGGGTCTTCAACGTGCAGCGTGTGCACATAGTCGGGATAGTTCTTCAGACTGGGATATTTCTCCAGAATAGCCGAATCGCCAATCATCAGAAACTCGGCTATGCCTTCTTCCAAAGCGCGGCTGATGGCATATTCCGTATTGGGGTCATTGGCACAAACAACGGCAATGCGTTTCCTTTTATTCAAGGTTTTCAAGTGGGCGGTCAACTGATCAAAATTCCGAATAGGTTCCATAACGTTAGATTTTTAGCAAATATCTGAAAAAATGTCGAAAATCAAAGCATACGACAGGGTAAAATTTCGTTCCGATAATATCATTTTGACAGAATAACGATAAAACAAACATTTTTTATGAAAAACAGGCAAGCCAGCCAAAAGGTTCGCTGTCCGCAACACTCCAGTATGCCCGGTTTATTCTCACAAGTATGAGAAGGATGTTCTCATAGGCATGAGAATAGTTTTCTCACAGTTATGAGAATAGTCTTCTCATAGGCGTGAGAACACTTTTCTCTCAGCGTGAGAACTGTTTTCTCTGCTGGAGAAAAGATTCTTCTCGTTGCGGGAAAAGAAAACCGACTGATACACAGCCGCCACAAAAAAACTAACCCCACCTTGTTTGCCCTGTGGCGAAATTGTGTACTTTTGCGGAAAAGTAGACGAAAAAGATATGAACAGCCTTATTTTCCCACCCTATCTGCACGAGGGCGACCGCGTAATCATCCTCTCCCCCTCGGGCAAAATAGACAAGGCCTTCCTGAAAGGAGCCCGGAAACGGCTCGAATCCTGGGGGCTGGAAGTGGTCATGGCCCGACATGCAGGCGGCTCGAACGGCACCTATGCCGGCACCATACAGCAACGGCTCGACGACCTGCAGGAAGCGATGGACGACGAGACGGCCAAAGTCATCTTCTGCAGCCGCGGCGGATACGGAGCCGTGCACCTGGTGGACAAGCTAGACTTCGGCCGCTTCCGCCAACACCCGAAGTGGCTCGTCGGTTTCAGCGACATCACTGCCCTGCACAACGTGTTTCAGGCCAACGGATTCGCCTCGCTTCATGCCCCCATGGCACGCCACCTGACCGTGGAGCCCGAAGACGACTTCTGCACACAAGCCCTGCGCGACATCCTCTTCGGACGAAATGCCACCCTCCGGACCGAGGACAACGACGGCACCGCTTTCGACTACGTATGTCCTGCCCATAAGCTGAACCACACGGGTACCTGCCAAGGCACGCTGCGCGGCGGCAATCTGGCCGTCTTCTACGGACTGCGCGGCACGCCCTACGACATTCCGCCCGAAGGCACCGTCCTCTTTATAGAAGATGTAGGCGAACGGCCGCACGCCGTGGAGCGGATGATGTACAACCTGAAGCTGGGAGGCGTGCTCGAACGGCTTTCGGGCCTCATCATCGGACAGTTCACCGAATACGAGGAAAACAAGTCGCTCGGCAAAGACCTGTACGGCGCACTGGCCGACGTGGTGAAGGAGTACGACTATCCCATTTGCTTCAACTTCCCCGTAGGCCACGTCACCATGAACCTGCCGCTGATCAACGGTGCCGGTGTCAGGCTGGAAGTGGGCCGGAAAGAAGTCAGGCTGAACTTTTAACCCTTAACTCAACTTTCGCAAGCTCAAGTTGCAGTTGACAAGCAACAAGTTGACGAGTTAACAAGGCGTTTGTAGCGAACCGTTTCAAGCGGCACTTTATCAAACAGGGCGTTCCAGCCTAGTAGACTTGTTAACTGAAGTCTTGTCAACTAATAAGTTGAGCACTTGCGAAACTTAAATTATTAATTTTTAATTGTTCATTTTTAATTGTCAATACCCAATTTATCAACAATGAAACGTCACTACACCTTACTTTCATGCTGCCTGCTGCTGGTGTTCGCAACCGTAGCATGCAGCAGCAATAAGAAATCGGCCGCCGACCAGACAGAAGATGTCGCCAAAGAAAAGGTCAACGTGCCGACCTTCAATGCCGACAGTGCTTACCAGTACGTGAAGACACAGGCCGACTTCGGTCCCCGCGTGCCCAACACAACTGCCCACAAAGCCTGCGGCGAATACTTGGCTTCCAAGCTGGAGCAGTTCGGAGCCAAAGTCTACAACCAATACGCCGACCTCGTGGCCTACGACGGCACCCTGCTGAAGTCGCGCAACATCATCGGTGCCTACAACCCCGACAGCCGTCGGCGCGTACTGCTCTGTGCCCACTGGGACAGTCGCCCCTATGCCGACGAAGACGATGACGACAAGAAGCATCAGACGCCCATCATAGGAGCCAACGACGGAGCCAGCGGTGTAGGCGTACTGCTGGAGGTAGCGCGCCAGCTGCAACAGCAGGCACCCACCATCGGCATCGACATCATCTTCTTCGATGCCGAAGACTACGGCATTCCTACCTTCTACAAAGGTCAGTACAAAGCCGACACTTGGTGTCTGGGCTCGCAATACTGGGGACGCATGCCTCACGTAGAAAACTACAATGCCCGCTACGGCATCCTACTGGACATGGTAGGCGGCAAAAACGCTACCTTCTATCAGGAACTCTTCTCCAAGCGCACAGCCAGCAAGCAGGTAAAGAAGATCTGGGACGCTGCCCACCGTCTGGGCTTCGAAAGCTTCTTCCCCAAGCAGGACGGCACCGAAGTGACCGACGACCACATGTACGTCTACAACCTGCGTAAGATTCCCTGCGTGGACATCATCAACTACGACCCCAACTGCGACACCGGCTTCGGCGACTTCTGGCACACCATCGACGACAATATGGACGTGATAGACAAAGGTACGCTCAACGCCGTTGGCCAGACAGTGCTGGAGGTGATTTATAACGAGAAGTAAACTTAAGGGACGAGGGGACAAGTTGACGAGGGACAAGTTGACGAGGGAACAAAGGGAGTGGTTAACGAGGGAACAAGGAGACAAGGGAACAAGCCCACCCCTCGTAGTCTGAAGCCTCGTCCCCTCGTCAACAAAACTCTCCCTTCCTCGTAGCCTCGTTAACTCGTCAACTTGTCAACTAAACTAAAAACTAAAGAACTTAAAAACTAAAAACCTCACAATATGACCATCAACGAAATGCAAGACGAAGTAATCGCCGAATTCAGCGATTTCGACGATTGGATGGACCGCTACCAGTTGCTCATCGACTTGGGCAACGAACAGCAACCCCTTGACGAAAAGTACAAGACCGACCAAAACCTGATTGAAGGTTGCCAAAGCCGCGTATGGCTGCAAGCCGACGAACAGGACGGCAAAATCATCTTCCAGGCCGAAAGCGATGCCCTGATCGTGAAAGGCATCATTGCCCTGCTCATCAAAGTGCTTTCCAGCCACACCCCCGACGAAATACTGGAAGCCGACCTCTATTTCATCCCTCAGATCGGCCTGCAAGAACATCTTTCCCCCACCCGCAGCAACGGCCTGCTGGCCATGGTGAAGCAGATGCGGATGTATGCGCTGGCGTTTAAGGCGAAGGAAGGATAAAATAAGAGCAGATCAAAAATAAGTAATAAAATCACAAGAGTGTATCGAAACTCAGTATAGTATCTGACTCCCCTCCTTCTAGAAGGAGGAGAGTTCAGATACCTTTGTTTTAACACACTCTCTAAGAAAGACATGCCCAGACAAAAGACAAACGGTACATTTGCCTCGCTGCAGGAAGAACACCACCTATGGAAAGCACTGGAAGAAAAGCCGCTGTGGTGGAGGAATATCCTGAACGATCCCGAGCTTTATGTGGAAGTACGCAAAGACAATTATATCAATGTCTATTATTATGGCGGATGCGTAGCCCTTATCCAATGGTCAAATGGCCATATAGTGGCAGAAATACATAAAAAATACACAACCGATCTCTTCGACACAAAAGAGCCGACTATAACCTCCAACTACTATGATTGCCAAGAACTGTTCCAAAGTCAAGAAGGATTGGAAGCAATAAAAAGAAGAATTAGCCAAGTATATCACAAACTTCCTGCACAAGAAGACGTAAACAACCGGAAGAACATCCATATATCCAGTGAAAAAATTGTGCAAGGAGAATTGATACTGTGCAACAGAAACCGCTACATCGATTCAGAACTGGCTCATCAGACCGAAGGAAGGAAAACCATGCGTATCGACTTAGTAGAGTTGAAACATCAGACATTGTTTTTCGTAGAGCTGAAACTTATCACCGACAGCCGGCTCAGGCACTTAGACAGTCAGCCTGAAATCATAGCGCAAATGAAGAAATATCACGATTTCATCAACAGCTATCAGGAAGATATCATCAGTTACTATCGGAAAACACTGCAAATCAAAAGAAGAATAGGCATATGGACTGGCGAACCTATAATAAAAGAAGTATCGCACAAACCCGAACTGCTGATTATTGATACCTATTCCCAAATGACGAAAGGCAGAGAAACAAGAATAGCAAATATCCGCGAACTACTGGAAACGGGACAACAGCATTTCAATTTTTTCATTCAGAAATACCAGCAATTATGCAAATAACCATCCAACGTCCTACACAGATTGGAGGACAAATGACCCGTATATCCACCCACTCCACCAGTATCATTATTGACTTGGGACATAACCTGCCCAGCAATGACGATAAAGATGCCTTGGATAACGACAGCACAATAGCAGAACTTACCCAAGGCTGCTCGGCTATACTCTATACGCACTATCACGGCGACCACATCGGACTGTTTCACCGTGTACCGGATAGTATTCCCCAATACATCGGTCCTGTAGCCAAACAAATTGTTTGCAGGAAATACCAACAATTATGCTGCCTTCCCGAAAAAGAATGTAGCGCTGCATTCAAACATGCTTTCAGAACCGCCTCGAACATGAAGATCTTTCAAGCAAAGCAAACATTGCACTTTGGGGATATCGCCATCACACCTTACTTTGTCAGCCATTCCGCATACGACTCCTATATGTTTCTAATTGAAGCGGAAGGGAAAAAGATTCTGCATACCGGTGACTTCAGAGGGCATGGATATCTGAGCAAGGGACTGGAAGCCACGCTGAAATACTTTGTCGGACAAGTTGATGTACTCATCATCGAGGGTACCATGCTTGCACGTCCGGAAGAGAAAGTCCGAACAGAAATGGAGCTATGCCAAGAAGCCACAAAACAAATGAATGTTCACAAGTATTCATTTATCCATTGCTCATCCACAGACATCGAACGGCTAGCCAGTTTTAAGAATGCCAACAACCGGATAATACCTAAGCGGGCACTCATAACAGATGCTTTCCAAAAAGACATCCTTGACTTGTTTTCCCGAACAGCAGGGAAGCAATCATCTTGTTTTGACTTCGGACAAGTCTTCACATACAACGAGCATAATCAGAAACTGAAAGAATGGATGATCACAAACGGTTTTACAATGTTTGTCAGGGCCACCCCTAAATTCCACTCTTATCTGGACCACCTGCTACCCATTCTGCCAGCGACAGAAACTCTTTTCATCTACTCCATGTGGAATGGATATATAACCAATGGCAGTACACAAAATACCGAATACATCAGACTTCAAGAATACTTTGCCAATAACAAAATACTGCATCTGCATACCAGCGGACACGCCACAGCAGAAGTTCTTCGTAAAGTATGCAACCTAACCAACCCACGACTTGCCATCATTCCTATTCATCGGGAAAAATCCACAGACTTCAAGTCAATCGGTATCAGCCCATCATTACAAGAGAAAATCATAACCCAAGACTATTCAATGGAAGGTATAGACGTGATACTTGCCCCTACTTCCCATACCCGCCAATAAATTCTGAAAAACAACGATATACCCTTAGTCACCTCCCTTCCGCCCACCGGCGCGCCTCCTCCACTACTTCCGCAGGATAACCGTACAGCTCGATGATACGTATGGCATTGCGTTCGGTCACGGGGCCGGGTTTCAGCAGATAGTCGAAAGATAACTTATCGTCGGAAATGGTTTCGCAGAAATGGTAGAGGCTGTATTGTCCGGCAAGCAGGCTGGCCAGTTCGATGTCGTGCGTAGATGCAAAAACGACGTTTCTTTGAGTAGCCAGAGCAGCAAGTACAGCTTTTGCGATGGCAATTCTTTCGGTGGTATTGGTTCCCTTGAAAAGTTCGTCCAACAAGAAAAGGCAGCTGCCTTGTTTGCTCTGTTCCAACATCTCTTTCATCGTCTGTACTTCTTGGAGGAACAGGCTGCGTCCGGCCATCAGATCGTCCTCCACATGGATAGCTGAATGAAGTTTCGTATCAGATAACAGGCAGAAAGCCTCGGCAAAGCAGGTATCCAATGCCTTACCACACAGCACACTGACACCAACAGCCCGGATAAAGGTGGTCTTCCCCGACATGTTAGAGCCTGTAATCAATGCCGATTGCCCGCAAAGTGTCAGACTGTTAGACATGCAATCTTCCACCAGCGGATGATACAGTCCATCGGCACGGAACGTTTCTCCTTCCTTACAAGTCTTCAGACGAGTATGATAAGGAAGCTCATCGCGCAACACTGACACCGAACAAAGCACATCGACCATCCCCCAGAAACAGAAAACAGAATGAAGTGCCTCGCGTCTGCCCTCCAGCAAACGGAAAACCTTTGTCACGGAAATGACTTCACGCAGGAATACAATATTCAGCACCTCGGCCAGCAGCCATGCCAGCA
Organism: Bacteroides sp. CAG:633; assembly: GCF_000435115.1. Taxonomy (NCBI): domain Bacteria; kingdom Pseudomonadati; phylum Bacteroidota; class Bacteroidia; order Bacteroidales; family Bacteroidaceae; genus Bacteroides; species Bacteroides sp. CAG:633. The sequence goes on from NZ_FR883058.1 coordinate 7,905, forward strand.
GAGCCGCATCGCTCTCCAACCGGACTTGAAAACGGAAAGCTGACAATTTCTCCTGCAACGGGTGCAACGCCTGCAACGTACCGGCTATCTTTCCGTCAATCACCTGAACAAAGGGATACTTCAACAACTTTTCGCTCTGCTTCAACAAACGCCAAAGGCAAGGAATAGAAAAGAAATAGATCTGCAGCCACGACTTGTTGCGATAGTGCAGCCACAGATTCCCCATGAGCGAAACCGCCAACAATCCTATAAACCAAGGAGACGAAGTTACATAAAGCAAACCTAAAAACAGAATGGGAAGCAGTTGCATCACATAGAGCCAGCCCACCGGCCAGCCAAAAGGCAACACTTTCTTTTCGTCAATCAGTTCAATCACGCGATAAGCATCGGAAGTATCCAATTTACGCAACAACTGCCGTACTTCCTCGCGCAAAGTTTTATCTGCCGTGAAGCTGTCCACCACCTCTTCGCAGCGACTGACGCCGGACACACGGTCGTAGCGCAACAGGCTGTAAAGATACTGTCTGCCAATGGCCGACGAAGTCCTGTCCACACGAACAAAGAGCGCTTCACCGTTCAGGTCGTCCCAAGTTTTGTCAGACAACAGTTCCTCCTTATCCGTCGCCGAACGATGACGGAAGTAAAGCATCTTTTCTCTATCGGCCGTTCCCATCATCTATTCCTCCTCTCTGTATTCCAGAATATCTCCCGGCTGACAGTCGAGCACCTTGCAAATGGCTTCGAGGGTAGAGAAACGGATGGCTTTTGCCTTACCCGTCTTTAGGATGGAAAGGTTGGCGGGAGTGATGTCTATCTTCTCGGCCAGCTCGCCCAAAGAAATCTTCCGGCGGGCCATCATTATATCTAAATTCACTACTATCGGCATAGGCAAAGGTTTAAATGGTTAAGTCCTGTTCCTCTTTCAGTTTCACAGCACGGCGGACAATCTTACCGACAAACTGCAACAGGAAACCAAACAGCAGGATGGTCATCCAGTCCAACGAATAGTTCCAGCTGTCGCTCAAACTATCACTCTCGCGTACAATCCCATTGCGTATCAGCATCAGCAGAATGATGAGATAACCGCTGAAATCCAACGAATTGGCCGTCTTATGGCTCAACAGGTTCCGACAATCCAACCGTAAGATGTTCACACAAAGCACCACCAAGGCCAGCAGGTTGCAGACATACGCCCAACCCAGTAAACGTTCATCTCCGCCTGCCTGTATCAGGCCGATTACCGGAACAGTATAATAGGCTATCACTGACAGCAATACGATACATACAATCCAAGGCAAACTGCCCATATCCTTGTAGCGCTGATACAACTTCTTAAATATTTTCATATCTATAATCCTCCCTTTATCATGTCAACCATGTAGTGCAATGCTTCACCCAACGGTGATACAGATACGACCAACCATAAATCCAAACTATTCCTCCGTAAATACGGATAAACTTAGCGTCTTTATCTACCCACAGGTTCATCACCAGAAAAAACACGAACGATGCTAACATCAACGTCAACAAAAGAAAACCGATGTAGCAGACACCTGCCACCCATTTGCGGTCGGTATGAAAAATAGTACTCATAGGTCTTTAAATTTAATTTAGTAAACAAGTTGACAAGACTTCAGACCACGAGGCCTTGTGGTCTTGTTAACTCGTCTCCTTGTCAACTTATCCCTCGTTTCCTTGTCAACTCATCCCTCGTTTCCTCATCAGCTTGTCAGATTGTCAAATCCTGCTCCTCCTGCATCCGTATGCCAATTTTGAACAGGCAGGCAATGAACAGAAAGAAGACACCCAGCAACAGATAAACCATCGGAATGGTGTTTCCGTCCATTGAGTCGGACAAAAAAGCATTGAAAGCCATCTGCAAGATACCATTACATTCCAGCACTACCCCAATGGTCATAATCAAATCTGAATTTAGTTTGGTAAAGACTAACCCTTTCTGCACATTGCGCAGCATCAGATAAATGAGTACGCTGCATACAACCATTGCTAACAACGTTACATTTTCGGGCAGTAGCTTTACAATCAGGTTATCAGTATTGTCCTTCCCCAAATCATAGCATAAATCCAGATTGCGAAAAAAGACGAAAAGCAGACTGCTGACACACATTATCATCAGACAATACATCACAAACTCCAGTTCTTCCTTCGAATTCTTCTTTCCAAATATATTTTTCATATTCCTATCTTCTTATATTGTCAAATCCTGTTCCTCCTTCATCTTCAGCCCGATGGCAAAGATTTCGGCCACAATGAGGGATATCAGTCCCAACAACAGATTGGTCACCTTGACCGAATCGGAAAGTATCAGCTCGTAAGACTCCAGCGAGAACACCTCGCGCAAGTTGCAAAGCGCCATGTATTCGGGCAACAGGACACAAACAAAAACGACAATGAGCAGAACGCCCAAACGGCGCAGGCGACGGACATTGCTCCAATTGAAGATATCCGAACGGTTGACCGACACCACTATACGGATGAACAGCACCAATGCCCAGATACTAGCCACCAGCACCAGGAAGCCCATCAGCGTAGAAGCCACCCTCTGCCAGACGGGTGTCTCCACCGGCACGCTTACCATCAGGTTCGAGTAGGCCATCGGGACGTATTGCCCCGTCTTCTCGTTGCGCACAGAATCGGTGAAGAACTCTCCCTTCCATTCACTCAGGAGTTTGGGAAGCAAAGAGACAGTTCTCATGTTGTTCACCTCTTCCAGTTTGGCATTGGTTTTACCTTCCTCCATTTCGCGCGCAGCATCCAATCCCATTTGGACGCCTTTTGTCATACCCAGCCCCATGTAGTAGAGCGACACGCCTACCGACCAGCTCATCACCAGCAGGACGATGGCACAAAGGATGTTCAGTCTTCTTTTCATAGCTTGTTATCTGTTGTTGTATTCGTTGCAAAAAGTTGATAAGCACTCAGTTTCTTCACCGAAAGAAGGAACAAGGCAAGCGCCACAACCGTCATAATCACCACCAGTGGCGTACCTAACAATTCGGTCATGCTTCCGGCTTCGGGATAGTTCAGACTGAGGAAAACCGAAAGGCTGTTGTTCAGAATATGAATCAGGATGCAGGCCACCAGACTCCGCGTACGCCAGTAAAGCCAAGCCAGCAGAATGCCTATCAGCGCTGCACTGACCACCTGAACAGGATTGATATGGACAATGCCGAAAAGCAAACCTGAAATCAGAATCGCCTTGGTCGGAGCATACTTCTGCAACAGGGCCTTCGTAATGGCTCCACGGTAGAGCAGTTCTTCCAATATCGGCCCTAACACGGCAATGCAAAGAATGCCCAACCAGCCGGACTGCAGCGCGTCGAACGTCTGTTTCATCAGGTCGGGCAGAAAACCCATTTGCGACACCATCGCGTCGGTCAGGAAAAGACCAGCCACACCGGCCAGCAGGCTCCACGTCAGGCATGACGGGGTAGTAAGCGAATACATCAGTCCGTCATCGGCTAAATGGCCTTTTCTCCACAAATAAAGCATCATGTAAACGATTCCCAACAACAGGGTCGGAGCTATAGTCAGCTTCTGCGCCACTTCCGCATCCATGCTGCCGGTTGTGATATAGACATAAAGCATACAGAACGGGCCTGCAGTAAGTGCACCCAATATCTGCATCAGGAAATAAATCAATGCCAATTTTATCGCTGTCTTCATCGTCGTTCTTCTTTTTTTAAATGATATATTATTTTGGCCTGCTACAAAGCATTTACTTTACAACCAACAGTTGGACGCAACCTTTACTCTGCCCTATTTTTACACCCGTATGGCCTCTGCCTTGCTGCCATGCATTTATGGCAATTACATTGACCAGTCCTGCTACTGCTATAATCGCCGTCATAACCAAAGCCTTCATATTACTACCTGTTTAAATGAATACTGTTTTTTGTTTTCAATTCCGTTTTTCGATAATCATTTATCGTTTTTCGATATGCAAATGAAATACTATTTTAGGAGAAAACAAAAGAAAAACAGAAAGAATTTATCGAAAAACAATAAATTTAATCTGTTTTGCAATAATACAAAGCTGAAAAGAAAGAAAACAAGCAGGAATATACCGGCTCAAGCACAGCCACATCTCTCAGGTAGAGACGCAAAATTTTGCGCCTCCCATACACGCTACAGCCACAAACACAGCAATAGAAAGGCTGCGCAAAGGGATGGTGTGTCAAAGCTTAGTATAGTATCTAACTCCCCTCCTTCTGGAAGGAGGGGTGCCCAACGGGCGGGGTGGTAGGTTTTACGACACGCTGTATATTAACACTTTATGCTTTCACCTACCACCTCCCCCTTCGGGTACTCACCCCCTCTTAACTCCCCCGTTATCGGGGGAGAACAACCTTCCAGAAGGAGGAGAGTTTCTGATACCTTTGCTTCACATAGGGATGAACTCCTGATAACCAATCATCAACGTTTAGCAAACACCAGGTTGTGAAGCTCGCAGAGGGAGCGGTCGGCCGTGGGCGACGAAAAGACGAAGAACAAAGCCTGCTTGCCCTTGAACTCCTTGGCCTTGGAGACACTGATACGCATCTCGGCAATCTGCTGCGGGGCATCTTTGCTGAGACGCAACGTACCTACTTTCACTCCGCCACGACTCGTCCAAGGACTGCCTACCATGACATCGATGGTACCCTCCACGCCCAGCGGCTTAAGGCTGAGCAACAGTTCCGCATCCTTGTCGGGATCGAGAAGGTCGAAGTTGAAGTACTTGTAGCCTACGATGGAACCTGCCGTATTGTTCACCACGGGATTGCTGTTGACACGCAGGTTATAAGGATCGTCGAAGTTCGTGGCATCGCCATAAGTGGGCTGCACGTACGAACCCGAGAAATAGAAATTAGGCCATTCGTGATAAGCCGGACGCGGCCCCGTGTAGTAACAGGCAATGCCGGCCGAATAGCGCTTGTAGGGATTCAGCCCGTCCGTCTCGAAGCCTTCGGACGTATATTCCCCTTCCGTGATCTCCACCTTGCCGCCCGCTCCTTCGGTCACCTTCACCTCAATGGGAGCCACCATGGCCTGACGGGCATACTCGTTGGTACCACACTGACGATGGTAGAACACGTACCAGTGGCCATTGATTTCGATGATACTGCCATGCGTGTTTCCGCCCGGCGTAGCTGTCAGAATGGGCTTGCCATCGGCATCCACATCGCGACCGCGGCCGTCGATCAGCGTGCCACCGTAAGTAAAAGGCCCCAGCGGATTGTCGCTGTAAGCATAGGCTAGCGTATAGTTGGTACCGGGAAAACCGAACTCGCCTTCGGCTGTCCAACGGCTATAAACAAATACATATTTATCCTTGATTTTACGGATGGACGATGCCTCGAAGAAGCGGAACACGCCGTCCTGCTTGCGGCTCGACACCATGTCTTTCACGGGTTGAGTACCGGGCTTCACGGTAGCCATTGTGGCAGGATCCAGTTCTGCACCCCACGACTCTTCGAAACCCCAGTAGCCGTACACACGACCGTCGTCATCGACCATTACCGCAGGGTCGAAAGCCAGCACGCCAGTTGTCGCTTTGGGCGACTCTTTACTCCAGTTGCATACCCGGAAAGGGCCGTCAGGACGGTCTGCCTTGGCCACCATGCCGTTGCGTCCGCCTGCCTGATTGTTCGGATAGAGATAATACGTCTTTTTCCCGTTTTTGTCTTTCACTTCCACCACGTCGGGAGCATAGAGCACGTCGCCCACACCACCGGCATTCAGCCATTCACCACGGGCATCGGTCTTCGACTCGAAGATAATGCCGTCGTAGCGCCAGTTGTTCAGATCGTCCACCGGAGCCGACCACACCACCTGCTCGCGTCCGCAGTACTCCGTCTTCATGGAGTCGTGCGAACCATAAACATAAACACGATACTTGCCCGGATGATCGGGATCTTCGAATACATAAGGTTCACCATCGGGAATGTATTCCCACAAAGGAAGGTAAGGATTGGCTGCCAGCACCACATCGGCCTGAAACCAGGACAAGGCTCCCAACAGAGCCAGTACAATCGTACGGATTGAGTAGTTTTTCTTGTTCATGTGTATTATAATTAAGTTATTCAAGTCCCCACATTCGTCTACCGCAAATATAGGAGATTTCTTTGAATAACGTTTCACATCCGGAACCTTTTTGGTAATGTTTCACCGCAAACTGCTGTCCTGTTGCGCATTACAGTGAAAGGTGAAACATGGAACATACTAATCAACGGTTGTGTGAAGGGTGAAACGAGCCTTCCGAAGCTCTCTTCCGAAAGGCTATTTTCAGACGCTTGCTCCCCTCGTGAGCGACACTTGCAATCCATTTGTTCGACACTTGCACGGCTCGCGAGCCGTACAAGTGTTGCTCGCGAGCCGTGCAAGTGTCCTGGAAAGCCCTTTTCTGAGGGTGTAAAATGCAGGTAATATAAGTGATTTCCGCTTCACGCTTTACGCGAAAAGCAGCTGCCGTGCCACAGCTTCATCCTTATGAAGCTGAGCCACGAGCTCGTCTACCGAAGCAAACTTCAGTTCGTCGCGAATGCGGCGTGCAAAGGAAAGGCGGAGCGGATGGTTGTAAATATCGGCTTGAAAATCGAAGATGTAGACCTCGATACTGCGGTTGGGACCGTTGTCCAGCGTAGGGCGATAGCCTATGCTCAGCATACCGCCATACTGACAGCCGTCGACCGTCACCCGAACGGCATACACCCCATCGGCAGGAACCAGCTTGTCGGCCTCGTCCACCCGAAGGTTGGCAGTAGGGAAACCCAGCGTATGCCCCACCCGATAGCCGCTTACCACCGTACCTTGCAGAAAATAATCGTACCCCAAACCACGCGCTGCCCCTGACACGTCGCCAACGCTGAGCAGACGGCGGATGCAGGAAGAACTGACCTCGCCGCCATCTTCGCAGTAGTAGGCCGAAGCCGGAAGTACCTCCATGCCCAGTTCTGCACCGTAGCGCACATAGTCGTCGAAACCTTCGCTGCGGTTGTGCCCAAACCGATGATCGTAGCCTATCACCAAAGCCTGAATCTGATACCGCTCTTTCAGCAGGGCCATGAAGTCGTGCGCCGAACAGCAGGCCAGTTCGGGGGTGAAATCGAGCATCAGGCAATAATCGACACCTGTAGCAGCCAGCAGTTCTTCCTTTTCGCGACAGGTAGTCAGCAGCTGCGGACAGTATTCGGGCTGCATCACCTTGCGCGGATGCACCGGAAACGTCACCACAGCCGACGCACAACGACGCTCGGCGGCCATAGCACGCACCTGTTCGATCAGGAACCGGTGTCCCCGATGCCCCCCGTCGAAGAAGCCGATGGTAGCTACTTTCGGGCAATTATCTGAAAAGTGGTCTCCAATCTTCATGAGGTTTCGGAGTATAAGTAGACAGTCCCAGCGATGCGGCCGACTGACAATTCTCTGCCGAGTCGTCGATAAACAGGGTTTCTTCGGCACACATACCGGCATCGGCCAGCACACGGCGGAAAATCTCGGCATCGGGTTTTGCCAGACGCATTTCGTAGGACAGGTAGATGCGTTCGAAGTAATCGTCTACTCCGTAGTCCTTGTAGCGGAACGCGTTGGCGCACGACCACAGCCAATGAATCTCGTTGGTGTTGCTCAGCAGGCATACCCGATAATGACGGCGCAGCTCCAGCAACATGTCGAGTTTATAAGAAGGAATGCTGACGAGGAAGCTGTTCCAGGCATCATCTATCTCGGCATCGGTCAGCGGGCGGCTGGACTTCGCACGGATTTCGTCACGAAACGCGGCACTGCTGATCAGCCCTTTCTCGTACTGCTGAAAGAAGTCCTGCTGATAGTACAGGCCCAGCATCTCTTCGACCCGCTCCAGTCCCAACTGAGCGAAGCGTTCGACACAACGTCCGCGGTCAAGATCAATCAGCACACCGCCGAAGTCGAAAATCAGGTTCTTTATATCTTTCTGTATCATTATTTTTTCTGCATTAAACGGCGAACCAGACGTACAATCTCGCCCACCCACAATACCAGCGATGACGAAGCAATGATTGCCAGCCATGTCATTCCGTCGAGCGGTTCGGTACGGAATACCGGCCCACCAAACTGTACAATCAGGAACTGTCCTACCAGAATGGCCAGTACGATGAACTCCATGCCGTAGGACTTGGAGATACCCTTAAAGGCCGAATCGGTTGTACCGAACACACGGGCGTTGAAGAGGTTCCAGAACTGGAGCATCACAAAGAAGGTGAAGAAGATGGTCAGTTCGCGCACCGTCATGCCCTGCCGTTCGAAGTAGAGCAGCATACCCATCAGCAGGCAGGCAAAAGCCAGTCCCACACCGAAGATCATCCGCTGCATGCTCCGGGTTATGATGAAATCGGTCGGCTTACGGGGTTTCTCCTTCATTACGCTTTCACTGGGCGGAATGGAAGCCAATGCCAAAGCGGCAAAGGTGTCCATGATGAGGTTCACCCACAGCATCTGCGTCACGGTGAGCGGCAGGTCGGTACCCACCAGCGAACCCAGCAACACGATGAACAGTGCTACGAAGTTGATGGTCAGCTGGAAGACAATGAAACGTTGTATATTTTTATAGAGCGAACGGCCCCACATGACGGCAGTGCCGATACTGTTGAACGAATCGTCGAGCAAGGTGATGTCGCTGGCTTCCTTAGCTACGGATGTACCCGTGCCCATCGAAAGGCCTACCTGTGCATGGTTCAGGGCGGGAGCATCGTTCGTACCGTCGCCCGTCACAGCCACCACAGCCCCCTTTTGCTGAAGCAGTTGCACGAGGCGTTGCTTATCCGTAGGCCGTGCACGCGACATGATTTTCAGATCCATCACACGTTCCAGCGCTTCTTCGTCGGTCAGGGCGGCAAAGTCGGCTCCGGTGATACGGTTACGTTCGGTATCTTCCGGTTTCCAAAGTCCTATCTGACGGGCTATTTCGGTAGCGGTACCCGGCGTGTCGCCTGTTACAATCTTCACACCGATACCAGCCGACTGACACTTCTGCACAGCGGCAGGCACATCGGGGCGGATGGGGTCGCTGATAGCTACCACACCCACGAACGAAAGATCGCCGTCGGCAGCCAGCGTAGCGCAGTCGCGCGTATCGTCATCGGCCACTACCTTATAAGCAAAGCCCAACGTACGCATGGCCATATTCTGATAGCCCAGCAACTGAGCCTCAACAGTCGGACGATAGGCTACGGCATCGGTACGTCCGCTGTCCAGCACTACGTCCTTGCACTTGCCTAATACGATTTCGGGCGCTCCTTTCATATACAGTACTTTCTTACCCAACAGAGGCGACTGCACCAGCGTAGCCATAAATTTACGTTCGGTCGAGAAAGTCAGCTGATCGACCACCTGAGCCGCTTCGCGCAACTGCAGATAGTCTTTCCCCTGCGCATTGAGCCAAAGCAACAAGGCTACTTCGGTAGGATTGCCTACACCTTTTACCTTCTCGCCGGGTACGACTTCTTCCAGAAAGGCAGTTGAATTGGCACTGATGCCTTCCATCACCACACGGCTCAATTCGTCGTCGGCCAGGTCGCTGCGGTTGTTCAACCCATAAAAGCTGGCTTCGTATACCTGCATCTGGTTCTGCGTCAGCGTACCGGTCTTGTCGGTACAGATAACGGTGATGGCACCCATCGTCTCGCAGGCATGCATCTTACGCACCAGATTGTTGGTAGAAAGCATACGGCGCATGTTCAGTGCCAGGCTCAGCGTAACACTCATCGGAAGTCCTTCGGGCACAGCCACCACAATCAGCGTAACGGCCATCATGAAGTATTTCAGCGTGGCCTGCAGGGCGGGCAGCCAGTCGGCAAAGGTGTGCAACGAAGAAAAGTCGTAGAAAAGGATGACGTCCTTCACAAAGAAAATGGCAAAAGCCAATCCAGCAGCCGTAAAACCGATCTTTCCGATCAGGTTGGCCAGCTTGGTGAGCTGTATATTAAGAGGTGTAGGTTCGGTGCTCTGTTCGGTGCTCTGACGGGCCACTTTACCAATCTCGGTTGCATCGCCTACTGCCTCGACACGCATCATGCCGTGACCGTCGACCACCGTCGTACCTCGCAACACGCGATTGGAAGCATACGTGGCTTCTTCATCGAAATCGGCTTCGACAGTTGTTTTCGAAACTACCGGCTCACCGGTCAGGTTGGATTCGTTGACCTGCAGGGAAACAGACTCCAGCAGTTCGCCGTCGGCAGGTATTTCTTCACCGGTTTCCAACAGTACGACATCGCCTACCACTACATCCTTGCGGGGTACTTCCTGCACGTGGCCGTTACGTATCACCTTGACCAGCGTCTCTTCGTTGACGGCATTCAGCAGGTCGAACTTCTTGTTGGCATCGTATTCGAAGAAGAAACCGATACCAGTAGCCAGCAAGATAGCAGCTATGATACCAATGGTTTCGGCATACTCGTTCTCGACTATCGAAATGATCAGCGAGAACAAGGCAGCTACAAGTAGCACTTTTACGACAGGATCCTGAAATTTCTCCAAATAGAGTTTGAAAAGAGAAGGGCGTTTGGGAGGAGTCAGCAAATTCACCCCATGTTCGGCACGGCTTTTGCGTACCTCTTCATCAGTCAGCCCGATGTGATTGGTATTTTCTTTCATTGCGCTCATGCAGATTGTTCATGTTTTTAATTAACCGAGCACAAAAGTACAACAATAATTCAGACAGTTAATATTATTAAATCTTTTTAGGAAAGAGGAACACGCCTGCCTCTGAACAATCAGCCTCCATTTTGCGTTTATAATTCGAGACTGAAAAATAAATTATTTAACCCCAAAAATGAAAGAAAATATGGATAAATACATCTGCACCGTATGCGAATATATCTACGACCCCGCGTTAGGCGATCCTGAAAACGGCATTGCACCCGGCACCGCATTCGAAGACCTGCCCGCCGACTGGGTATGTCCATTATGTGGCGTAGGG
>NZ_FR883058.1:18892-59210 GCF_000435115.1 Bacteroides sp. CAG:633
TAGGGAAAGAAGATTTTGAGGTGACTCATTAAAAACCAGACAATATAACCTACAAGATCAAAGAAGGAAGAAGGCTTCGTAATTACGAAGCCTTCTTTTCTTTAATATCACAACTGGCCTCTACCACATTCACCACATAGTCACCCAGTTTTTCACATTCGGCAATAATATCCATGTAGTAGACACCCATCTGATAACTGTATTCCTTATTGTTCACATCCACAATGTTCTGGTTCTTCAACTGGTTACGGTAGTTGTTGATTTCGTTTTCCAGATTATAGGATTTGTTGACATCCAAAGCATTGTGTTCGGTCCGTTCCACCACCTTAATCATTTGTGTCAGAGCCTCATCGGCCAGTTCCATCATAAAGTGGATGTGATCGTACTGTTTCTGCACAAAGTCTTCATTGGACTGACGCTTACGGCTGATGGTACGTGCCAGATTATAGCAACTGTCGCCAATGCTTTCTATCTCGGTCACCTCGCGAAGCATACCACGTATCTGCAATTTACTTTCCGAGCTCAGACGACCTTCTGATACCTTATTCAAGTAATTGGCAATCTCCAGCTCCATGCTGTCACTGATGTTCTCATACTTTTCCACCCTGCTGAACACTCGGTTAAAGTCATCATCCTTCTCGGTATGGAGCAAATCGCGCACCATGCCAAACATGCGGTGTGTACGCTCGGCAAACAGATGAATTTCCTTACTGGCCTGCAAGATAGAAAGCTCGGCCGTAGAAAGCATACCGCCAGAGATGAAGCGCAGACGGTATTCCTCGTCCTGCTCTTTCAGCGGAATAATGGCACATACCGTACGTTCGATAAACGGTACAAACCAGATCAGAATAAGTACGTTACAGATATTGAAAGCCGTGTGAAAGGCCGAAAGTTTGAAGGAAACAGCAACACTCGGGTCGTTGGAGCCCATCACGTTCTCGACAAACCAGGAGACAGCTTCCGTGAAAGGAACAAACAAGCAAAGCACCCATAATACTCCGAAAACATTGAAAGCCAAGTGTGCCAATGCCGCCCGCCGTGCCTGTGTATTTCCTGTAAGTGCCGCCAGATTGGCTGTAATTGTCGTACCGATATTCTCGCCCAGCACCAAAGCAGCTCCAAGCTCAAAACTGATCCAGCCGTTGGCACACATAATCAGCGTAATGGCCATAGTGGCTGCAGAAGCCTGCACAACCATTGTCAGCACAGTACCTATCAAAACAAACAGCAGAATGGAAATGAAACCCATATCCGTATAATTCTGTACAAAGGCCAACATATCAGGATTTTGGCTCAAATCCGGAGCATTGTTTTTCAGATAAGAAAGGCCCATGAACAGGAAAGAAAAACCGAATATAAATTCACCGACATATTTGCGGTTGCTTTTTTGCGAGAAAAGGAGAGGGATACCGAAAGCCAGCAGAGGAAGGGCGAAAGCTGCAATATCGACTTTAAAGCCTAGTGCGGAAATAATCCAAGCTGTAACCGTGGTACCAATGTTGGCACCCATAATGACGCCGATTGATTGGGAAAGGGTTAGCAGACCTGCGTTTACGAAACTGACCACCATAACAGTGGTTGCGGAAGAGGATTGTACCAGAGCGGTAATTAATACACCGGTCAGCACACCGGTCACCCGATTGGTAGTCATTGCAGTCAGGATTCTCCTGAGCCGGTCACCGGCAAACTTCTGAAGGCCTTCGCTCATTATCTTCATTCCATAGAGGAACAAAGCTAAGGAACCGAGCAACTTTAAAAAATCATAAAAAGAATACTCCATCTTTAAATATTTAAGGTGTTTCTTTGTGCCATCTGTTATTAAACCTATCTTTAGTGTCAGTAAACCCCAAAAATTAAGTTCATGAAACACATGTTACAAATATGTTGCAAAAATAATAATATTTATAAAGAATTTCCTATTGGAAGCTCACTTTTGGATATTTATTATGGTTTTAATCTTAATTTTCCTTATCAGGTAGTTAGCGCAAAGGTAAATAACCGCTCTGAAGGACTGAACTTCAGGGTATACAACAATAAAGACGTAGAGTTCCTCGACATACGCGACCAATCGGGTATGCGCACGTATGTACGTTCCTTATGCTTTATACTCTACAAAGCTGTCAGTGAACTGTTTCCCACCGGAAAACTGTATGTAGAGCATCCGGTATCCAAAGGTTACTTCTGCAACCTGCGCATCGGACGACCCATCGAACTGGAAGACGTACAGGCTATAAAAAAACGAATGCAGGAAATCATAGCCGAAGACATTCCTTTCCATCGTACCGAATGCCATACCTCCGAAGCCGTCCGCGTATTTAGCGAACGGGGTATGGACGACAAGGTAAAGTTGCTGGAAACATCGGGCTCACTCTATACCTATTATTATACGTTGGGCGACACCGTAGATTATTACTACGGCAATCTGTTACCCAGCACAGGATTCATTAAGCTGTTCGACATCATCAAATATTATGATGGCCTGCTGTTGCGCATCCCCAACAAAGAAAATCCCAACACACTGGAAGACGTGGTGAAGCAGGAAAAGATGCTCGACGTATTCAAAGAACATCTCCGCTGGAACCACATCATGGGATTGAGTAACGTCGGCGACTTCAACCTGGCCTGTGAGAACGGGCATGCTACCGACCTCATCAACGTAGCCGAAGCACTGCAAGAGAAAAAAATCGCCCAGATTGCCGACGATATCTATCATCGTGGCGAAAACGGAAACCGGGTAAAACTTGTATTGATTTCCGGACCGTCCTCCTCCGGTAAGACGACTTTCAGCAAAAGGCTCTCCGTACAGCTGATGACCAACGGATTGCGTCCCTATCCCATATCGTTGGATAATTATTTTGTAGACCGCGAAGATACACCACGCGACGCAAACGGCAATTATGATTATGAATCACTCTACGCACTCGACCTCAAGCTTTTCAACGAGCAGTTACAGGCCTTGCTGAGAGGAGAAGAAGTGGAACTTCCGCGCTTCAACTTCACATTAGGGAAAAAGGAATTCAAAGGTGACAAGCTACGCATTGACGAGCACACCATCCTGATTCTGGAAGGCATTCATGCCCTGAATCCGGAACTGACACCACAAATTCCAGCCGAAAGCAAATACAAAATTTATGTCTCGGCGCTGACCACCATTTCACTGGACGACCACAACTGGATTCCGACAACCGACAACCGTTTGCTGCGCCGCATCATCCGCGACTTCAACTACAGAGGCTATTCGGCACAGGAGACCATCTCACGCTGGCCGAGCGTACGCGCCGGTGAAGACAAATGGATTTTCCCTTATCAGGAAAATGCTGACGTCATGTTCAATTCGGCCCTGCTGTTCGAGTTTGCCGTGCTTCGTTCACATGCCGAACCGATACTGAACAGCGTACCACGCAACTGTCCGGAATATGCCGAAGCATACCGCCTGCTGAAGTTCATCAAATACTTCATACCCGTACAGGACAAGGAAATTCCACCTACTTCCCTGTTGCGTGAATTCCTGGGAGGAAGCAGCTTTAAGTACTGACACTGCAAAGCAAATACAATCGGAAAAAGGACTCAAAAACATTATAACACAATGAAAAAACAGATAATAGCAGCCTGCCTGCTCATGATGCAGACAGCAAGTTGGGGCAAAGTCGTACTGCCCGAAATACTGAGCGACAACATGGTACTGCAACAGCAAACTGAAGTTAAGTTGTGGGGAAAGGCAAAAGCCAATGCACAAGTAAGCATCCGCCCATCGTGGGACAACCGCACTTACACGGCTACGTCCGATAAAGACGGAAAATGGATTGCCAAAGTACAGACGCCCAAAGCAAGTTACAATGCTTACAGCATTACATTCTCGGACGGCGAGACAACGCAACTCAACAACATCCTGATAGGTGAGGTGTGGTTCTGCTCAGGGCAATCGAATATGGAAATGCCTCTGGCCGGATTCTGGAATTGTCCGATAGCAGGTGCCAACGAGACTATTGCCACCTCTGCCCAGTGGAAAGGCATACGGGTAGCTACCATCGAAAAGAACGGTCAGGTTGAACCTGTGGACAACTGCAAAGGAAGCTGGAAAGTCAGCTGTCCGGAAAATGCTCCGGCATTCAGTGCCACCGGCTTCCACTTTGCCATGATGATGAATCAGGTTCTCGATATTCCCATCGGTATCATAAACAGCAGCTGGGGAGGTTCTACTGTCGAAGGATGGCTTCCGCGCGACATCGTAGCACAATATCCGGATATCAATCTGGAACGTGACATCCGCAAGGAAGAAGGACATGACTGGTGGCACTACATGAGCCCGACACTGATGTACAACGGCATGATCAAGCCCTTGCAAAACTATACCATCAAAGGATTTCTGTGGTATCAGGGTGAATCGAACGTAGGTAAGCACAAGACATACGCCGAGCGCCTGAAAACGATGGTTGAACTCTGGCGAAAAGAATGGGGACTGGGAGAACTGCCATTCTACTTTGTAGAGATAGCCCCATACGGTTCCAGCGAAAACTACTATAGCGCATTGCTACGTGAAGCACAGTTCAACGCCCAAAAGATAATACCCAACAGCGGAATGATCTCGACCAACGACCTTGTAGAGAACTACGAACAATACAACATTCATCCGAAAGACAAAAGCAATGTCGGGAAACGGCTTGCTTACATGGCACTGAGCAAAACCTATCAGATAAAGGGAATTGAGGCTGTAGGCCCTGTGTACAAATCAATGGAGATAAAAGACGGAGCAGCCCTGCTTTCGTTCGACAATGCCGGCGGAGGCTTCAACCGCATGACCGACATACAAGGATTTGAAATAGCCGGCGAAGACAAAGTTTTCTATCCGGCAAAGGCAGAACTCAACGGAGGACAAATCAAAGTCAGCTCCGACAAAGTGCCTACCCCTGCCGCTGTACGCTACGGCTTCCGTGACTTCAAACCGGGTAACGTTGCTAACATTCGGGAACTTCCGCTTTATCCGTTCAGGACAGACAACTGGGAATAACCGTCGATACAGCAAGACATACAAGCCATACATAATACAAAATACAACTTGTTTCTCAAAAAACTAAAATTATCATAATGAAAAGAACAGTAATCATGCTCCTCCTGACAGCCTGGTGCTTTTTGGGAGGGGCATACGCTCAAAACAACGCCGACGAACTGATGAAACAGGCGCAACAGAATCTGGCACAGAAGGAATACATCAAGTCGCGTTATCTTTTCCTGCAAGCCTACAATGCCTACGTTTCACAAGGAGCATACAGTAAAGTTGTGGAATGTGGAGTCAAAGTCAGCTCACTTTATCATCAGGAAAACTATTATAAAGAAGCTTTCGACATGCTGAGAAGTACCGAAGCTGTGGTTTACACCGGAGAACAGAAAGAGAAAAAAGCATTCCCCGAACTTCGTTTTCCCATTATCAAGGAAAGATTGCAGATGTACATCAAACTGAAGAACCCTTCACGGGCCAAAGAACAGCTTGACCGGCTGGAAGAGACAGCCAAAGCGGCCCGGAATGATTCACTCAGCAACGATTTGCTATATACACAGGCTACCTATTATTACACTTTCGGCATGAATGCCCAAGGCGATGAAGCCATCAACCGGCTGATAGGAAAATACAAAGCCCAAAAGAATTATGCCAAAGTAAACGACTGCTACAAGACCCTGATCGACATTGCCCGCAAAGCCAACAACTCGGCACTGGTGGCACGCACATACGACCAATACATCGTATGGAACGACTCTGTAAAAGCCTTGAACGCTCAAGACGAACTGAACGCCCTGAAACGCAAATACGATGAAAGCCTGAACACCATTCAGGAAAAAGATGACTCGTTAAGTGCCAAACAGTATATTATCATCGGACTATGCGTATTGGCTGCGATACTGGCAGCAGTGTTGGTATTCGGAGCAATCGTCCTGTTGCGCTTCATCATGCTGACACGCAAGCAGAAGAAAGCTATCAGCATTGCCAACGAGCACAATGAGCTGAAAACAAAGTTCATACAAAACATTTCTGCCCAAATGGAGCCGACATTGGATACACTGGATGCCAAACTGCCTGGAGTGAAAGCACTGCATGCATTCAACGCCCACATACAGGAACTTTCGGAACTGGAAAACAGTCTGGACGAACCTTACGAGATGGAGGAAAAGAACATATCAACCTTCTGTGAAAGCGTAATGGAGAAGATCAAAGATAAAACAAAATCCGATGTAACCCTGGCTGTCAACGCTCCCAAGCTGACCGTAAAAATCAATCCGGAACAGTTGGAGCATATCCTGCTACATCTGCTACAGAACGCTGCCGAATACACGCCGGCCGGCGGTAAAATATGGCTGGATTTCAAGAAACGTGGCGCACACACTCACCAGTTTATCGTAAGCGATACGGGATGTGGCATTGCCGAAGAAAAACGGGCTAATATCTTCAAACCGTTTGCCGAGGTAAAAGACCTGACTAAAGGCGACGGACTGGGATTGCCCATCTGTGCACTGATAGCAACCCGAATGAACGGTTCGCTGACACTGGACGAAAGTTATACAAAGGGGGCACGATTCATTTTGGAACTACATGCCTGACAAACTGAAAAAACGACTGCGGGTAACAGAAGACGATACGGCTTATGCCATTCAGCCTCTTGTTACCCGCAGTTCTTTTTTAATAACCCTTGATTAACGTCGTAATCAGCGCAATGCTTCTACTTCATCAGGAGTCAACGGAATCTTCTTACCCAAACGGCGTGCGCCCGTCTCGGTAATAAGGTAATCTTCTTCGTTACGGATACCTCCGAAATGACGGTATTCCTCTACCTTATCGTAATTAATGAAATCGGCAAACTTCTTCTCTGCTTTCCACAGGTCTATCAGTTCGGGAATGAAATAAATGCCCGGCTCTACCGTATGTACGAAGCCCGGTTCCAACGGGATGGCCAAGCGCTGGCTCTTACGACCAAACTGGGTACTCTTGGGCTGTCCGTTATAGCCTACCCACTGTTCTCCAAGGTTTTCCATATCATGTACATCAAGGCCCATCATGTGTCCCAATCCGTGAGGATAGAACAAAGCATGTGCTCCCTCGCGTACGGCATCTTCGGCATTGCCTTTCATCAGTCCCAGGTCTTTCAGACCCTCGACCATAACACGGGCAGAAAGGTCGTACACTTCCATATAAGGGATGCCCGGACGAAGTGCCTTAACCGACTCCAGATGCATGGCATTCTGTATTTCGTAAACAGCACGTTGGCGTGATGTGAAGGTCTTGTCGGCAGGAATGGTAGACGACATATCACCGCAATAGCCTGAAGGAAGTTCAGCACCGGCATCAATCAGGAACAAGTCTCCAGGTTTTACCTTATTGCCATAGTAATGGTTGTGCAGAGTCTGTCCGTTGATGGTAGCAATGGTAGCAAACGACAGGTCGCAATTGTTGCGCTGGGCTACGTGATTCATTTCAGCTACTACCTCGTATTCGTACATGTCCGGACGAAGCACCTTCATGGCCGTAATATGCATATCGGCTGTCACGTTGCAGGCTTTTTCTATTTCGGCAATTTCTTCGGCCGACTTATAATTACGCTGTGACACTACGGCCCGGATAAAAGGAACGGAACCTTCCTGACAGGCAGGTGCTATTCCCAGCCAGTCCATCAGTTTCAGCTTATGCTCGGCACGGTAAGGCGGCAGATAATGAACCGTACGTCCCTGCGCTACGGCTTTCTGCAAATAACCGGCTATCTCAGCATACGGACGGGTTTCGGTAATTCCAACAGCTGCAGCTTTCTCGTGCAGTGTCGGTTGTGTACCCATCCAGACAATGTGGTCAATGGTCAGTTCGTCTCCAAATATAATTTCCTTGTCTTCATCTACATCGATAATGGCAGAAAGACCTGCAAACGACAAGCCAAAGTAATAGAGAAAGGTGGAGTCCTGACGGTAACGGAAAGTATTGTCCTCGTAATTCAGGCCTTGCTCGTCGTTACCCAAAAACAATAACACCCCCGAACCCATATTTTTTTTCAGCTGGGCTCTGCGCTGTACATAAGTTTCTTTAGCAAACATGGTGTTTCTATTTTTTATAAGTTGATTTGCAACAAAGATAGTGAAAGGTGAGAGCAGAAGCAAATGAAAATAAAATTTTCAATTTGATTATGCCGAACCGCCTCCTATCTTATCCAAAGATAGTGAAAGTCGAAAGCAAAAAAATAAGCTTGCTTAATTTTTTTGCTGAGATGCATCCTTCTTATCTAAAAATACGGAATGTTTCCATTCCGCACCTACTTGTCTCATCAGTTTCTCATAACTATGAGAAGTCTATTCTCACAATAATGAGAAGACCATTCTCATAAGTATGAGAAAACTATTCTCACAGTGATGAGAATATATTTTTCCAATATAGAACACAAACGGGAAGTAATATATCCCCAGCCATACCTACCTGGCAAAGCTGCAGATACAAGTGAAGCCAGCCTAGCTAACTCGAAAATATAACGGGCGAAGATTTCACATTATCGAACTATTCACTATTTTTGCGGTGAGAATCATAACTGAACTAAAATATGGCACAAGGATCCCGACAGATACAGACTCAGGCGCAGCAACAGATACAAACGCTGTCGCCACAGCAAATTCTGGTAGTGAAACTGCTCGAACTTCCGGCTGTGGAACTGGAGGATAGGGTGCGTGCCGAACTTCTGGAAAATCCCGCACTGGAAGAAGGAAAGGAAGAAACCTCTAACGACGAATATACCGAAAACTCTGAAAACGGTACTGAAAACGACGAAGGAGATACCAGCTATGACTCGCTGAGCGACTACTTGAACGAAGATGATATCCCCGACTATAAGCTTCAGGAAAACAACCGCACGAAAGGTGAACAACCCGAAGAAATACCTTTCTCGGATGCCACTTCGTTTTATGAAACATTGAAAGAGCAATTAGGAGAGCGCGATCTGACTGAGCACCAACGCGAACTGGCCGAATATCTGATAGGTTCGCTGGATGATGATGGCCTGCTACGCAAGTCATTGGACAGCATCAGCGACGAACTCGCCATCTATTCGGGCATCAATGCCAGCACCGAGGAACTGGAAAAGGCACTGAAAATTATCCAGGACTTCGATCCCGCAGGATTGGGCGCCCGCAACCTGCAAGAATGTCTGCTCATCCAGATACAACGGAAAATTGAGCAACAGCATCCTGCCCCCGACTCCTTATTGTATGTCGAAGAAAAAATCATTGCCGAATGTTACGAGGAGTTTACCCGTAAACACTGGGACAAGATACAGCAGAAACTGAACCTTGACGACAGCATATTTCAGCAAGCCGTCAAAGAAATCTGCAAGCTGAACCCACGCCCGGGAGCATCACTGGGCGAAGCCATCGGCAAAAACATGCAGCAAATCATACCCGACTTTATTGTCGACACATACGACGACGGCACCATCAACCTCACGTTGAACAACCGCAACATGCCCGAACTGCGCATGAGCCGCGACTTTACCGAGATGGTTGAAGAACATACCAAAAACAAAGCCAATCAGTCGAAAGAGTCCAAAGAAGCCATGATGTTTCTGAAACAGAAAATGGATGCAGCCCAGGGATTTATCGACGCTGTCAAACAACGGCAGAATACGCTGATGACTACCATGCAAGCCATTATCGACCTGCAACGTCCCTTTTTTCTTGAAGGCGATGAGTCGCTGCTACGTCCCATGATACTGAAAGACGTGGCCGAACGCACAGGACTGGACATTTCAACCATATCGCGCGTCAGCAACAGCAAATACGTGCAGACCAATTATGGTATTTATCCGCTGAAATTCTTCTTCAACGATGGATATACCACCGAGGGAGGCGAAGAGATGTCTGTCCGCGAAATACGCAAGATCTTGAAAGAATGCATCGACAACGAGGACAAAAAGAAGCCCTATACCGACGATGAACTGACTGAAATACTGAAAGAAAAAGGTTACCCGATAGCACGGCGAACAGTAGCCAAATACCGCCAGCAGATGAACATACCTGTGGCACGGTTAAGACGGTAAGTTTTCTTATAGTACAGTAATCTTAAAACTTTCAAGTTGTCCCCAAAAAACAAATAGAATCATGACTGAAGAACATATCATTGCAGACAAAACCCTGATAAGGATCGCCAAAGTGATTTCGGTTCTATTCACACCGTTTTCTATCCCGTTTTTGGCATTCTTGATTCTATTCATTTTTTCGTATCTGCGCATCATGCCGCTGCAATACAAGCTGATAGTGCTGGGAGTGGTGTATTGTTTCACCATACTGATGCCTATGCTTACCATTTTCATCTTCCGGAAAATCAACGGTTTCACTCCCGAGGATTTGGCTGATCGCAAAAAACGTTATGTCCCGTTCATCCTGACCATTACTTCCTACATATTCTGCCTGCTAATGATGTATCGGCTCAACATTCCCTGGTATATGAGCGGTATCATTCTGGCAGCACTGATTATGATGATCATCTGTGTAGTAGTCAACTTGCGCTGGAAACTGAGCGAACACATGGCCGGTTCCGGAGCTATTGTAGGAGGACTGGTCGCTTTCAGTGCTTTGTTCGGCTACAATCCTGTATGGTGGTTGTGCCTGTTCATTCTGATATCCGGGGTATTGGGAACGGCACGCCTTATTTTAAGCCACCATACACTGGGCGAGGTTGTCGGAGGGTTTGCCGTAGGCCTGCTATGCTCACTGCTGGTGCTACACCCTTTGAGCAATATAACGTTCCGCATCTTAATGCTCTGACAACTGTCGGGCAGGAATAAAGGAATATAGATAAGATCTTATGTAACAAAAAAAGAAAATAACAATTAGATAATTAACAAGAATATTAATCCCTTAAAACTAAAAATTATGAATTTTCCAACAGATGTAAAGTACACTAAAGAACATGAATGGATCCGCGTGGAAGGTGATATAGCTTATGTAGGAATTACCGATTACGCACAAGAGCAATTAGGTGATATCGTTTTTGTTGATATTCCCACAGTAGACGAAACATTGGCAGCCGGTGAGACATTTGGCACCATCGAAGTAGTAAAAACCATTTCAGACCTGTTCTTGCCGGTAGCTGGAACCATCCTGGAACAGAACGAGGCATTGGCCGACCAGCCGGAACTTGTCAACCAAGATCCTTACGGCGAAGGCTGGATCATCAAAATCAAACCTGCCGATGACGCAAACTTTGATGAATTGCTCGATGCAGAGGCTTATAAAGCACTGGTAAATGCCTGATAGCATTTACTAGCCTTATAGGCACATCTTCATTGTGATTGTAGTCTTCCCTATCAACTGAAAAAATAAATAAAGTAACGAATATGTATTCACCTATCGTCAGCATCATCATGGGCAGCACGTCCGACCTCCCTGTAGTAGAGAAGGCCGCACAACTGCTCAATGACTTGCATGTACCGTTCGAAATGAATGCTTTATCGGCTCACCGCACACCGGAAGCCGTTGAAAGCTTTGCCAAGAATGCCAGCAAACGAGGCATCAAGGTCATCATTGCCGCTGCCGGAATGGCTGCAGCCCTGCCTGGAGTGATTGCAGCCAATACTACGCTGCCCGTCATCGGTATTCCCATCAAGGGTTCCTCACTGAGTGGAATGGATGCCTTGTATTCTATCATTCAAATGCCTCCCGGCATACCGGTAGCTACCGTTGCCATCGACGGCGCCATGAATGCGGCCATCTTAGCTGTACAGATTCTGGCCCTGAGCGATCCTATATTAGCCGAGAACTTCGCCTCCTATAAAGAAGGACTGAAGAAAAAAATAGTCAAGGCAAACGAGGATCTGAAAGAAATTAAATACGAATATAAGACTAACTAAGCCATATCTTCTTAAAAGAACTGGCTGTATCTTATAACAGTATGGGGTGTGTCAACATTAAAAGCAACTGCATATTGTTATTTTCGGGCACGGATTACACGGATTTTCACGGATTATTTTTCCCGTGTTTTTCCGCGTAATTCATGCCTAAAGAAAAATATTCCCTAATTTGGCACACCCATATTCTTATAATTCCAAAACACCAATCTTTAATCAATTATCTACGTGGACTTATTCAATTATTCTCGCCGAGAAACTTCGGAAGTAAACATAGGTGCTACCCCAATGGGTGGTTCCAACCCCATTCGTATACAAAGTATGACTAATACAGCAACGCAGGACACCGAAGCATGCGTTGCACAAGCCAAGCGTATTGTAGATGCCGGAGGAGAATATGTACGCCTCACCACTCAGGGAGTCAAGGAAGCGGAAAACCTACGGAACATCAATGCCGCATTGCGCCAGGATGGCTATACTGTTCCCTTGGTGGCCGATGTCCACTTCAACCCCAAAGTTGCAGATGTAGCTGCTCTTTACGCAGAGAAAGTCCGCATTAATCCTGGTAATTATGTAGATGCCGCACGAACATTCAAGCACCTGGAATATACCGATGAAGAATATGCCAAGGAGCTGCAAAAGATTCGTGACCGTTTTGTTCCGTTCCTGAACATTTGCAAGGAAAACCACACAGCCATCCGTATCGGTGTGAACCACGGCTCACTGTCCGACCGCATCATGTCCCGCTACGGCGACACCCCCGAAGGTATGGTCGAATCGTGTATGGAGTTTCTCCGCATCTGCGTAGAAGAACACTTCACCGATGTCGTCATTTCCATCAAAGCCTCCAATACGGTAGTAATGGTACGTACCGTACGCCTCTTGGCAGAAGTCATGGAAAAAGAAGGAATGCATTTCCCTCTCCACCTCGGAGTAACCGAAGCCGGTGACGGAGAAGATGGACGCATCAAGTCGGCTCTTGGCATAGGAGCGTTGCTTGCCGACGGACTTGGAGACACCATCCGGGTTTCGCTGAGTGAAGCACCCGAAGCGGAAATCCCCGTAGCACGTAAATTGGTTGACTACATCGGACAACGCAACGACCATCCTTACATCCCCGGAGCAACGGCCCCAGCATTCTCTTACCTGAATCCTGCGCGCCGTACCACTCATGCTGTGCGTAACATAGGCGGTGAGCAGCAGCCCGTAGTAATTGCCGCACGACTGGAAGGCAAACTGGACTTCAATCCGCAATTCATGCCCGACTATGTATATATCGGGCACAAACAACCCGAAACGTATACAACAGAAGGGAAAGAGGCATCCGAAGTACAATTCATTGTCGATGCCGATGTCTGGCAAAACCAACCGAATACGTGGCCTGCCTTCAAAAGCGACCAGCTGCCGTTCCTCAGCGCCTGCAACTCTCCGCTGAAGTTCCTCTTCATAACTTATATGGGACTGAACGACGAAGCTATTGCCTGCCTGAAATACCATCCGGAAATGGTACTTATCGCGCAAAGCAATCATCCTAACCGTTTAGGCGAACAACGTGCACTGGTGCACCAGTTGATGAGTGAAGGTTTGAAGAATCCTGTCGTTTTCTTCCAGCACTACGCCGAGGCTGAAACCGAGGACTTCCAGCTCAAGGCTGCTACCGATATGGGAGCACTGATATTCGACGGATTCTGCGACGGAATCTTCCTCTTCAACCAGAACAACCCGCAAAAGGACCTGCACATCGATGATAAACTGATCGATGCTACTGCCTTCAACATTCTACAGGCCGGACGGTTACGTACCAGCAAAACTGAATACATCTCCTGCCCCGGTTGCGGACGCACACTCTACGACCTTACCCAGACAATAGCCCGCATCAAAGCGGCTACAAGCCATCTGAAAGGACTGAAAATCGGAATCATGGGCTGTATAGTGAATGGCCCCGGCGAAATGGCCGATGCCGACTATGGCTATGTAGGTGCCGGACGAGGCAAAATCAGCCTGTACAAAAAGAAAGAGTGCATCGAAAAGAATATCCCCGAGGAAGAAGCAGTAGAAAAACTGATAGAACTGATAAAAGCCAACGGAGACTGGAAAGAGGACAATCCGAAGGCTTAACCTCTCTCCTAAAAAAGAATGAGCGGGAATGTATGCAAAACAAACATTCCCGCTCATTCTTTTTATATGCCTGAATTTACATGCTTAACCATCCAGCAACAAACCTAGTTCACTGAAAACCTACAGATATAAGTTTATTTCTGTTTACTAAAAATAAATTGATGGTTTAATCTGCTTAAAGCAGAATAAAACAACTTACCTAACTTACAATTACAGGTTAACGCTTTCTCAAATATCAGCAGGCTTCTTCTGCTTGCTTAAAGGAAGAGAGATTCCGATATAGGCGTTTACATTCTTCGAATTCTCGCCTAAATACATATAGTCTGTTCCTACGAAAAGCGGACCTAACTTCACTGCTACACCAAATGTTTTACCCGATCCTTGCAGAACAGAATAGCTGGCAGCCAGATTCAAACTGTTTGCAGGACGGAGATTAGCCGAGAAC
This sequence comes from Bacteroides sp. CAG:633, assembly GCF_000435115.1. Classification (NCBI taxonomy): domain Bacteria; kingdom Pseudomonadati; phylum Bacteroidota; class Bacteroidia; order Bacteroidales; family Bacteroidaceae; genus Bacteroides; species Bacteroides sp. CAG:633. Next base: position 33,320 of record NZ_FR883058.1, read on the forward strand.
GTCAACTCATTCAACGTCTTTGGCTTAGCAAAACGGCTGGTATAAAGCGCTCCTACTGTCAACCAATTGCCCAGCAGAGCATATTCGGCACCGATTACCAGCGTAGATGTCAGACTGGTTGAACGCGACTTAGCTTCATTTTCATCGACCTGCATCTGCAACATATCAAAGTTCAGTACCTCGCCGCTACCTACTACATTGGCAAAGCGTTGCACTTCGTCCACCTTTCCTTGCAGCGTAGGTTGGTTAAAGTCAAAACTTAAGTTTTCAGAACTTCTGGAAGTTGCAACCGATGTACCGTTCTTACTCCACTTCATAAAGCCCAAGTCGAGGATAGAAGCAGAAAGCGTCAATCGATCGAGCAGTTTATAAGAGGCTCCCAAGTCAATTGCTGCACCATAGCCGGCAATACCAAGTTTATCGCCTTCAAACTTAAACTCATCAATATAACCATCTTCATTTTCCTGAAGTTCCAATCCTTTGAACGAGCTTTCCAAACGAGCTTCCACATCAATACGTCCTGTACCACCGATTTTCTCTGCCAGTTCATTGGCATACTCCTGATCATCTGCTACACGACTCCAGTCCAGATTTTCTACATCAGCAATACCTTGCAGATTCGTATTAACTGCAATTTTGTTTATATCCAGCTTCATATTACCAATACCCAACAAGGCTTTCACACGTCCACCTACCGTCAAACGAGCATTAATATCACGTGCAAAACCTACACCAATCTCGGCATACGAATTGATATTCAAACTTTCCTTGCCTACTGTACGGTTATAATTCGACCAATCAATCGAATTAATATCCACACCATTCATCTCACGCATGAATTCAAACATGGTTCTTGGAACAGAAGCACCGATATCGTTACGCAAACCAATATTAAATGACCAGAAATTCTTCCCCTTATACCAACCGGCAGAGATGATATCGGTACTCAGGTTAACATTCAGTTCGTTTGTTGCATCCAAACAGTTGATAAAATCACTACTCATGAAGTAATCACCATCGCTACTGTTATCTATAATATCTATCACATCTTGATAACCCAACGAAGATGTATTGACAGTAGCGTTGAACGAACCTATTACAGGAAGATTAAGATATCCGCGTCCTGGAGTCAAAGCAGGATTTAATTACATACGGTAATGACTACCCTCCATAAAATAAGAAGTACGAAGAAACTGTGCCTGAGCAGGAACAGAACCGAGCAGCACAACACACAACAATACTTGCCAAATTTTAACGTTCTTCATAATTTTGTCCGTTTTACAATTGCCGATGGATTCCCTCATTCAGCATATAAGGAAACAAAAAAGACGCAGGAACCACAAAGAATTACTTCTTAACGTCCGTTTATTCTTTTTTGCAAATATAGGCAATACGAATAGGACTTACAAGCCACAAAAAGGAGAAATAGAACATAAAAGCCCGAACAGTTGTACTATTCGGGCTAAAATAAAGATTAAACGGATTTATTATTCTTTCACTTCCGGTGAGCTCAGCATCTTGCGATATTCCTCCGGACTAGTCAGTATTTCGACTGCTTTCTTCAAATCATCATCATCTTTCAGCTGCTCGATAATGGCTCCTCGCTGATAATAATAACGTTTCACAATCTCCAAAGCTATCATGTTTTTGATATCCTTTGAGAAGTAATCCAAATCACGGTCCAGGTTATGGGTCAGTTTCTTCTCCAAAGCATCGAATTCTTTAGAAGCATCTGTCAGATAGCCCTCGAACTCAGCCATTTCCTTCAGGCTTTTCAGAATCTTTTCCGTCTGCTGGTCATACTTGAAATCGGCTTTCTTCACCATTTCCTTAAAATCGGCATAGTCTGCGTCGGTTATCACAAATTTTTCCGGTTCGGCTATGGTAGCATGCTTCAGACAGTACTGGGTAGCATAATTGAAAATCAGATTGTCGTTGACCAGATAGAACAGAATATTGGGAAGTTTGTCCTGTTTTACCTCAATATCAGGAGTCACACCACCACCGTCGCGTACCTCTCGACCGGCAGCCGTATGGAACACAGTAGTCAGACTGTCAGGAATACGTCCCACACTGCCATCCTCGTTGCGATGCTTATAGTCAATGGCCTGCACACAACGACCGCTTGGAATATAGTATTTGGATGTGGTCAGCTTCATCGTTCCTCCATAAGGAAGCATACGGGTAGTCTGTACCAATCCCTTACCGAAAGTACGGTTTCCAACAATTACTGCACGGTCAAGATCCTGTAATGAGCCCGCCAGAATTTCCGACGAAGAAGCCGTAGAACTGTTCACCAGCACCGCCAAAGGAATATCAAGATCCAACGGTTCACGCAAGGTTTTGTATGTATTGCTGGCCTGCTTTATCTTTCCTTTGGTAGTTACCAATACCTTTCCACGAGGAAGAAAGAAATTTGCAATCTCGATAGCTTCGTCCAATAAACCTCCTCCATTGTTGCGCAAATCGATAACCAGCGAAGTGATTCCTTTCTTCTTCAAATCAAGAAAGGCCTGTTTGAATTCTTTCGAAGGATTGCCGGAGAACGTACTCAGATTGATATACCCGATCTGATTATCCAGCACTGTATAATAAGGTATAATAGGTAACTGGATGGAACGGCGCACGATATCAAAATCCAATGGTTTTTCCGTTCCCGGACGCTGTACAGTCAGCTTGAATCCAGTGCCCACCTGTCCACGAAGCATTTCGCTTACTTCCTGATTATTTTTCCCAGCCAAATCTTTCCCGTCAATAGCCATCAGTACATCACCTGCTTTCAGTCCCGAAGTAGCAGCCGGCATTCCTTCATAAGGTTCGGCAATCACCGAACGCTTCAGCTTGGCATCCCAGGTAATAATAGAACCAATACCACCATAAGAGTTCTTCAGCATTTGTTCCAGTTCGCTTTGGTCGTCTTCGGGATAATATTCCGTATAAGGATCGAGCGAATAAAGCATGGCATCAATACCTTCGCGAATGGTTTTGTCCGGATTGATGGTATCTACATAAAACAAATCCAATTCCTTGACTATCGAGTTGAATACATCCAGATTCTTTGCAATCTGAAAACTACGGCTATCACCGCTCTTAAAGCCCCAAAAGGCTACCGCGCCCAGCACCAGCATCATGGCTACCAGCCAGCGTAACTTAAAAATCTTTTTCACGTCAATCAGTTATTAAGTTCGAGTTTTCCTTTTATCACATCCCATTTTTCTTCGGGCAATTCTGCACCAATCACCTGAATCACCTCACCGGAAACAAAACTGGCAATCCGTGCACAGCGTTCCAAAGCATAACCGCTTGTCAGTCCGTACAGAAAACCTGCAGCAAAGTAGTCGCCCGCTCCGGTCGTATCGACAACACGGTCCACCTTGCAAGCATCAACTACTATCGTTTCAGTACCTTTACGTACCAGCGATCCGCGTGCTCCCATCTTCACCACAGCAATACTACACATTCCTGCAATCACATCCAACGCTTCTTTTCCTTCCTTACCAGTAAAGGCTTTAGCCTCTTCTTCATTGGCAAATACTATATCTACGTATTTATTTACTAACAGCAAAAAGAAATCCTGATCACCAGCAACAATATTGAAGCTGGCCATATCCAGACATACTTGCAAACCTGCCTCCTTGGCAAGTTCAATAGCATGCAAAATCACATCGTGATCCTGCACCAGATACCCTTCAACGAACAGATAAGCATATCCACGGAACATATCTAATGTAAGCTCTTCGGCTTTCAAAGCAGCGGCCGCCCCCAAATGAGTGGCAAATGTACGTTCGCCATCAGCAGAAATAAAAGTAGAGGCAACCCCCGACGGCAAGGTATCCGAAGTAAGCAAAAACGTTTCCGTACCACGCTTCTGAAACTTTTCCCTGAAAAAATCGCCGTAACGGTCATTTCCTATCTTTCCTATCAGTCCGGTAGCCGCTCCCAGCGAAGCAAGCGCATTTATAGCATTTCCCGCAGAGCCTCCCGTAGCCAAATGCGTTTCCTTCTTACTAAAGAAATCGTTTATTTTCAGCAACTTATCTTCATCAATCAATGTCATGGCTCCTTTGGTAAGACCCATTTCTTTCAGCACATTATCGTCTTCGAGAGTCACCAGTACATCGACCAAAGCATTTCCTAAACCAAGTATTTTATCCATTTTTCGAAAAATTTTCTGCAAAGATATTGCATATTTCAAAATATCCTATTACTTTTGCAGCGCATTTGAGAAAAAACAACATTCTTCGTTAGCTCAGTCGGTTAGAGCATCTGACTGTTAATCAGAGGGTCCTTGGTTCAAGTCCAAGACGAAGAGCGAAACTCAAATGCAACATTCTTCGTTAGCTCAGTCGGTTAGAGCATCTGACTGTTAATCAGAGGGTCCTTGGTTCAAGTCCAAGACGAAGAGCAGAAAGCCACCATCAAGGTGGCTTTTTTCATATCTGTCAGTCACCGGCCAGCGCCAATGCCAGCAAACTAATACGTATGTCGTCCACAGACTCGAACGCATCGGCACAGGCTGTGGTCGTAGCACCGGTAGTCAGCACATCATCTACCAGCAAGATGTGCTTCCCCATAAACCGTTCGGGACAAAGAAGCCTGAAGACACCGTTCATATTTTCCCAACGTTCGTACGCCGACTTTTGCGTTTGCGATTCCGTATATTTTTCGCGTACAACCGAGGTAAGGTCAACCGGAATGCCTGTCACACGTGAAATACCTTTTGCCAGACAGGCACTTTGATTATACCCACGTGCACGTTCTTTACGCGGATGCAGAGGCACAGGCACAATGACATCGATCCCGTCAAAGAAACCGCTCATCTTCAATTCGGCTGCCATGAAACGCCCCATCACATCTCCCAAGTCTTTCCGCTCCTCGTACTTCAGCAAATGCAGAATACTGTGATAGGCACTTCCTTTCCGATAGAAAAAGTATGCCGAAGCACGCTCTATCGGAAACTTCCCCCAGAACATGCGTTCCACCGGATTATCTTTCTTCAAATGATAATTCGTACGGGGCATATCGATATTGCAGGAGATGCAGATTCCCTCTTCACCCTCCATCAGGACTTCGCCACACACCGCACAACGATAAGGAAAAAGCAAGTGCAGTAACGAATGAAGCCAGAGTTTTACAACCTCCCACATAAACCACCGGGTTACATTTTCGGCGGAACTTGAGCCACCAGTTCCAGTAACAGCGGATGCAGATAACCGTTAGTGGCCACAACGTGATGACCTTCCAGAAAATTCTCATTTCCATAGAAATCGGTTACTCGTCCGCCGGCTTCCTGCACCATAAGGGCTGCTGCAGAGAAATCCCACTTACCAATAAAAGCCTCCAGCCAGCCATCGAACCGACCGGCAGCCACATAACAGATAGCCAATGCTGCCGAACCATTCATACGAATACCGCCTACCTTACCATAAAGTTCGTGTATCAAATGCTCGCCGGTACGGGCATAACTGTCCGAGTTATAAGGAAGTTCTACTACCAAAAACGAATCTTCGACACGTTTTACTGCAGATACCCGCATCGGCTGCCCGTTCACATAAGCACCTCCACCCTGCCAGGCATAGAAACACTCATCCCGACACGGATCATAAACCACACCCGACAAAAGCGACTGCTTGTTGCGCAAGGCTATGCTGACACAATACGGAGCATTGTCATGAATATAATTCGTCGTTCCGTCCAGCGGATCGACCACCCAACAGTAAGGTTCGTCGTGATATTCGGCCGATCCCTCTTCGGTGATAAAACCTGCCTCGGGCAACAAGTCACGCAATGCCATCACCAACCGGCGTTCCGACTCCTTGTCCACGTATGATACATAATCGTGCGCATGTTTCTCCTGCGCCATTTCACGACGGAAGTTCAGCCGTTCGCTTTTCAGAAATGCACCCGCTTCGCGGGCTATGCGGCAGACGTCTGCCGTCAGCTTCTCCAGATCTAATATCTTTTCCATATATATGTCTGTTTACTAAATTCTGCATCCATACAGTTATTCAAGTGACAAATGTAGCAAAATAGCGTGAAAATAAATCTTTTGCATTTGAAACTTATCCCTCCAAATTGCATTATCTTTGCCGACAAAGCAAAAAGACAAAGAACATGGAACATCCTTTATCACAATTTCAATATTGCCCAAAGTGTGGCTCACACCGCTTCGAGGTTCATAACGAAAAATCCAAGCAATGTCCCGACTGCGGTTTCGTCTACTATTTCAACCCTTCATCGGCAACCGTAGCACTCATCGTCAATGAACAGGACGAACTGTTGGTCTGCCGGCGCGGTAAGGAACCGGCTAAAGGCACTCTTGACCTTCCAGGCGGTTTTGTCGATATGTTCGAAACCGGAGAAGAAGGTGTGTGCCGTGAAGTAAAGGAAGAAACCGGTATGGAAGTGACCCGTGCCGAATATCTTTTCTCGATACCCAACATTTACATCTATTCGGGCTTCCCCGTACATACGCTGGACATGTTTTTCCACTGCACCGTGAAAGACTTGCTTCACTTCAAAGCCATGGACGATGCCGCCGACGCCTTTTTCCTTCCGATAAAAGACATCCGGCCTGAAGACTTCGGCCTGACTTCCATCCGCAAAGGCCTGCAAAAGTTTCTGGAAAGCCGCAGACTCCGCGCGAATCTATAAAAAAGCCAAACAAATGCAACAAAATCAACCCGAAAAGTGTATTTTTGTCAGATACACATTCTAAAACCAAGAAAATGAAGAATAAAATCTCCCGGATACTCTGCACAGCCCTTTGCTGTGCACCCCTGCTCGCCACGGCACAGACCAACGGGCAAAGCACCTCTCCCCAACGGCTTTATCTGGAGGGAGTAAACCTGTTTCAGCAGAAAGCCTATTCGGCAGCCATCCCGCCCTTGCAGGCCTTCATCCAGCAAACCGACCGAGACGGACAACCCCTTTCCGAAACCGCTGAACGGCTGGAAGCCGAATATATGCTGGTATGTGCCGAATACGAACTGCGCAACCCTCGCAGCACCGAACTATTACAAGCCTTTCTGGAGAAACACCCCGACACGCCTCACGCCAACCGCCTGCAGGCACTTATCGCCTCGACTTACTTCTTCAAAGGCGATTACGACGCAGCACTGGCCATGTTCAACGGTTCACAGCTCGACTTGCTCAGTAACGCCGAACGCGACGACATGACTTACCGCCTCGCCGTCAGCTATCTGAAAACGGAAAACACCCGCGAAGCTGCTACTTGGTTCGAGACACTGCGCATCGTCAGCGAGAAGTATGCTGCCGACTGTACTTATTATCTGTCGTACATCCGCTATACACAACAACAGTATGACGATGCTCTCAAAGGGTTCCTTTCCTTGCAGGATGACAAGAAATACCAATCACTGGTTCCTTATTATATAGCCGAAATCTACCTTATCAAGAAGAATTTCGACAAGGCCGAAATCGTAGCACAAAACTACCTGTCGGCCTACTCCGGCCAGCCCGATGAAGCTGAAATGTACCGCGTACTCGGTACGGCCGAATACCATACGGGCAAATACCTCGAAGCCATGAAGTCCTTCGACCAATATGCCAGCGAGAGCAACTCGCATCCTCTGCGACGCGATGCCCGCTACATGCAAGGCCTTGCCTGCTATCATTGCAAAGTCTACACCCGTGTCCCCGAACTGCTGAACGAAGTAGCCGACGGACAGGATGCCTTAGCTCAGAACGCATGGCTGCACATGGGTCTGGCTTACCTTCAACTGGACGACAAAAATAAGGCACGCATGGCTTTCGAACAGGCTGCCACTTCCAACGCCGAACTCAGTATAAAGGAACAGGCTGCCTACAACCACGCTCTCTGTATACACGAAACCTCGTACTCGGCTTTCGGCGAATCAGTCACCGTTTTCGAGAAGTTCCTGAACGACTTCCCTAATTCGGTTTACGCTGACAAGGCAAGCAACTACCTGGTAGAAGTCTATATGAATACCCGCAGCTACGATGCTGCCCTGCAGTCCATCGAACGCATCGCCCACCCGGGCACAGCCATACTGGAAGCCAAACAAAAGATCCTCTTCCAATTAGGCACACAGGCATTTACCAACACCCAGTTCGAACAGGCCATCGGCTACTTCAGCCAAAGCATCAGCTTGGGGCAGTATAACCTACAGACCAAAGCCGAATCCTACTACTGGCGTGGCGAATCTTACTACCGCCTGAACCGCATGCAGGAAGCCGCACGCAACTTCAACGATTACCTGGCTCTTACCCCCCAGCGAAACTCAGACATGTTTGCCCTGGCCTACTACAACTTGGGTTACATTGCCTTCCATCGCAAAGATTACGGTACGGCACAAAACAACTTCCAGAAGTTCATTCAGCTGCAAAAAGGGAATAACCCCGCACTGCTGGCCGACGCCTACAACCGTATCGGCGACAGCTACCTGCACAACCGCTACTTCGACGAAGCCCGTCAATACTATACCCGTGCAGAGAACCTGAATACGCCGTCGGGCGATTACTCCTATTATCAGCTGGCTTTGGTAGCCGGATTGCAGAAAGACTACTCCGGCAAGGTGCAATTACTGAACCAGCTGGCTGCCAAATACCCCAGTTCGCCCTATGCCGTCAACGCCCTCTACGAAAAAGGACGTTCCTACGTACAGACAGGCAACAGCAGCCAGGCCATCGCTACCTTCGGCGAACTGCTGAAGAAATACCCCGAAAGCCCCGTCAGCCGCAAGGCTGCAGCCGAAATCGGATTGCTCTATTATCAGAATAATGACTACAACCGTGCCATCGAAGCTTATAAGCACGTAGTCACCCAATACCCCGGTAGCGAAGAAGCCCGTCTGGCTATGCGCGACCTGAAGTCGATCTATGTCGATGCCAACCGCGTAGACGAGTTCGCAGCCCTTGCCGCACAACTGCCCGGCAACATCAGCTTCGAACCCAGCGAACAAGACTCACTGACCTACATTGCAGCCGAAAAGGTATACATGAAGGGAGAAATCGCCCCTGCCAAGGAAAGCTTCAGCCGCTACCTGCAAAGCTTCCCGAACGGTGCTTTCATTCTGAATGCACGCTATTACCTCTGCGTCATTGCCAAAAAGCAACAGGACGACAATGCCGTACTCGAACATGCCGAGAAGTTATTGGAATATCCCGACAATCCTTACTCCGAAGAAGCTCTGCTGATGCACAGTGAAATCCTGTTCAACCGTCAGCAGTATGACCAGGCCATGGCCGACTACAAACAGCTGCAAGCCAAAGCCTCGACAGCCGAACGCCGACAGCTGGGTACGACCGGAATATTGCGCTGTGCTGCCCTGCTGAAAGACGACACCGAAGTCATACATGCCGCTACCAGCCTGCTGAGCGAAGCCAAACTTTCGCCCGAGCTGCACAACGAAGCCCTGTACTTCCGTGCCAAGGCCTACCTGAACCAGAAAGCCACGCAAAAAGCCATGACCGACCTGGAAGTACTGGCCAAGGATACCCGCACCCTCTATGGTGCCGAAGCCAAATACCTGCTGGCACAACAGCTCTATAACCAAGGCGAATATGCCAAGGCCGAAAAAGAAATACTGAACTTCATCGACCAGAGCACACCGCATGCCTATTGGCTAGCACGCAGCTTCATCCTTCTGTCCGATGTTTACGTAGCCTTGGACAAGAAAGTAGACGCGCGCCAATACCTGCTCAGCCTGCAACAGAATTATCAGGCCGATGACGACATAGAGACCATGATTGAAGAACGACTGGAAAAACTGAAATAATAGACAATGAAAACGATACAATCCATTCTGATAGCTACCGCTTTATCGGCTTGCGTCTTCCCGATGCAAGCCCAAGCACAGGAACAAGCCAAAGATACCACTGTGAACCGTACAGTCGTAGTGGAACAAGAATACGCCCCCGACATCAACGATGCAACCAAAATCAATGTAGTGCCTCAGGTGACTCCGCCTACCGTCAGCAAGAAAGCTGTAGAGTATGATGCACGGATGGTTCCGGCCGCACAGATTCCGGCAACTACCATGCAGGCCTATACTGGACAAGAAATACAACCCAAAGCCGCTCCGGGCTACGTCCGGCTGGGTTATGGTAATTATGGCAATCTGGACGCTCAGGCCAACTACCTGTTCAACCTCTCGTCGCGCGACCGCCTGAACTTGAATTTCGGTATGGATGGCATGAACGGAAGTCTCGACCTACCCGGCGAAAACGGAGAATGGGATGCCTTCTACTACCGCACCCGTGCCGCCATCGACTATCTGCACGCCTTCAATAAAGTAGACCTGAACGTAGCCGGCCGCTTCGGACTGAGCAACTTCAACCTGTTGCCTGCCCTGCCCGGCAATAAACAGAAATTCACTTCGGGCGACTTCCATGTAGGTGTTCGGTCGACCGACGAAGAAATGCCTTTCCGCTTCAGTGCCGAGACCAACCTCATGCTCTACCAGCGCCAGCACGATCTGCCCTACGACGACCTGCAGGAAACCCTAATACGCACCAAAGCCGAAGTAACAGGCGACATCAGCGACGGCCAGTCCATCAGTGTCGCTCTTGCCATGGACAACGTCCTCTATCAGCATACGGACTTTGAAAACTACACGTCGCTCGACATGAATCCGTATTACCTCCTGCAGAACGATGACTGGACACTCCGTCTGGGTGCACACGTCGACCTGGCATTCGGATTCGGTAAGACGTTCCGCGCAGCCCCCGACGTTTATGCCCAATACAACTTTGCCGACAGCTATCTGCTCTACGTACAGGCCAAAGGCGGCAAACAGCAAAACGACTTCCGCCGACTGGAGACGATATGCCCCTACGGCCAGTTGGCCAGCCAGGCCGACGCCACTTACGAACAGCTGAATGCTGCCCTCGGCTTCAAAGCCAGTCCCGTCACCGGATTGTGGATGAACATTTACGGCGGCTACCAGAACCTGAAGAATGACCTGGTACAGGGCTTCGGCGACGATGCTCTGCTGCTGTACGGACAGAACACCAGCAACGTCTACTTCGGAGCCGAAGTCAGCTACTCTTACAAGGATATTTTCGCCATCGCCGCCTCGGGTACGTACCGTAATTGGGACACAAAGAAAGACGAAACAAATCCCTATGCCGAAGCAGCCCTCCTCTTCAAGCCCGCTCTCGAAGCTGACCTGCATGTCGACATCCGCCCCGTCTCTCCATTCCTGCTGAAGCTAGGCTACCAGCACATTGCCCGTCAGGAAGTGGAAGGCCAAACAATCGACGCCGTCAGCAACCTCTATGCCGGACTGGAGTACAAGCTGTTCAAGGGAATTTCGATCTATGCCCGTGCCAACAACCTGCTGAACCAGAAGTATCAATACTACCTGGAATATCCGGCAGAAGGCATCAATTTCGTAGGAGGAGTAAGTTTCTGCTTCTAAAGGGCAGAACTCTTCCTACAAAAAAAGGTCTTTTTTGCTAAAATCTCTTATATTATAAGGTGGGAAATATGTTTTTTCCTACTTTTGCGGGCAAACTCAGTGACAGGAGTCGCTACAAAACAAAAATTTATGCAAAAAAACCTTGTTATAGTTGAGTCTCCGGCCAAAGCTAAAACCATCGAAAAATTCCTTGGAAAAGATTTCAAGGTACTTTCCAGCTATGGCCATATACGCGACTTGAAGAAAAAAGAATTCAGTATCGACATTGAAAACAACTTTGAGCCGCACTATGAAATACCGGCCGACAAAAAGAAAGTGGTATCTGAACTGAAGGAAGAGGCTGCCAACGCCGAAACCGTATGGCTGGCTTCCGATGAGGACCGCGAAGGAGAAGCCATCGCATGGCATCTGTACGAAGTACTGAAACTCAATCCCGAACATACGAAGCGCATCGTCTTCCACGAGATTACGAAAAGCGCCATCCTGAAAGCTATCGAGCACCCGCGCAACATCGACATCAACTTGGTTGATGCCCAACAGGCACGCCGTGTACTGGATCGCATCGTAGGTTTCGAGCTCTCGCCCGTACTATGGAAGAAAGTAAAGCCTGCCCTCTCGGCCGGTCGTGTACAGTCGGTAGCCGTACGCCTCATCGTAGAGCGCGAACGCGAGATACAAGCTTTCCGTACCGAAGCCGCCTACCGTGTGACAGCAGTTTTCCTGGTGCCCGATGCCGACGGAAAAACAGTCGAAATGAAAGCCGAACTGCCTCGCCGCTTCAAGACCAAGGCCGAAGCACAGAAGTTTCTGGAAGGTTGCCGCACAGCTACGTTCACCATCAGCGACATCACTACCCGTCCGCTGAAGAAGTCGCCTGCCGCCCCCTTCACCACCTCGACCCTGCAACAGGAAGCCGCCCGCAAACTGGGATTCACCGTGGCACAAACCATGATGGTGGCACAGCGGCTGTACGAATCGGGATACATCACCTACATGCGTACCGACTCCGTGAACCTGTCCGAATACGCCATCAACGGCAGCAAAGAAGCCATCCTTAACCTGATGGGCGAACGCTACGTCAGCCCGCGCCACTATGCCACCAAGACCAAGGGTGCACAGGAAGCGCACGAAGCCATCCGCCCCACCGATATGCAGAAATCGAAAATAGACGCTACTCCGCAAGAGAAACGTTTGTACGACCTGATATGGAAACGTACCATCGCCTCACAGATGGCCGACGCCGAAGTAGAAAAGACCACCGTTACCGTCAGCATCAGCAACGAAGCGGATGCCTTTACAGCTACTGGCGAAGTGGTCAAGTTCGACGGTTTCCTGCGCGTTTACCGCGAATCTTACGACGACGATATGGAGCAGGAAGACGAAGCACGCCTGCTGCCGCCTTTGAAAAAAGGACAGAAGCTGGAATATCAGGACATCGTAGCTACCGAGCGCTTCACCCAGCATCCTCCACGCTACACTGAGGCCAGCTTGGTGCGCAAGCTCGAAGAACTGGGTATCGGACGTCCGTCAACCTACGCCCCCACCATCTCTACCATCCAGCAACGCGAATATGTAGAGAAAGGAGACAAGGCAGGAGAAGAGCGTACTTACAATGTACTTACACTGCAGAACGGCACCATCGCCGATACCAACCGGACGGAAATCACCGGTGCCGAGAAGGCCAAGCTGATTCCGACTGATACCGGAACGGTTGTGAACGATTTTCTGCTGGAATACTTCCCCAACATCCTCGACTACAACTTCACGGCCAATGTCGAGAAGCAGTTCGATGAAATTGCCGAGGGAGAGAAGCAATGGACATCCATCCTGAAAACGTTCTACAAGGATTTCCATCCTTCGGTAGAATCGACTCTTGCCACCAAGAGCGCCCACAAAGCCGGTGAACGTATTCTGGGTACAGACCCTGCAAGCGGCCGGCAAGTATCGGTCAAAATCGGCCGTTTCGGTCCGGTTGCCCAGATTGGCACAGCCGACGACAAGGACAAGCCCCGCTTCGCACAGCTGAAGAAAGACATGTCCATCGAAACCGTAACCCTGGAAGAAGTGCTCGACCTCTTCAAGTTGCCCCGTACACTGGGCGATCACGAAGGAAAGGCCATCACCATCGGTGCCGGACGCTTTGGTCCTTACGTCCACTACAATGGCATGTATGTTTCCCTGCCCAAGGGTGTTGACCCGCTGGCTATTACGCTGGAGGAAGCTCTGGAACTGATTAAGGAAAAAGAAGCCGAAGAAGCCAAACGCCACCTGAAGAAGTTTGACGAAGAGCCCGAACTGGAAATCATGAACGGACGCTACGGCCCCTACATTTCCTACAAAGGCAACAATTATAAGATACCCAAAGACATTGTTCCGCAAGACCTCAGCCTGCAATCGTGTCTGGAACTCGTCAAGTTGCAGGAAGACAAAGATGGTGACAAACCCAAACGCGGAAAAGCAAAAGCCAAAAGCACAGGCAAGCGCTAAAAACTAAATTGAAAATAGCAGCTTTGCAGAACACTTGCACGGCTCATAAACAACACTTGTACGGCTCGCGAACCGTGCAAGTGTGGCTCATGAGCCGTACTTGCATTACACACCGGCATCACCTCCATGGATTTTTAAGGCCAAGTATGCAAAAAAATTTCCCCAGTTAGGAAAATATTTTTTCCTAACTGGGGAAAAATCAAGGCATATATGCTAATGCTTTTTTAGTCTTTATAGGCTTTGGCTTACATGCGTTCCGGCACCTCGATGCCCAGCAGTCCCATACCCAGGCGAACGACCTTGGCTACATTCTCTGACAATGCCAGACGGAACACCTTGACATCGATATTCTCTTCGCGCAAGATGCTGAAGTCGTGGTAGAACTGATTGTATTCCTTCACCAGATCATAACAGTAATTAGCAATGATAGAAGGACTGTAGTCCGTACCGGCTTGCTTCACAACCGCAGCAAAATCGGCTACCATCTGAATCAAGCCTTCTTCCTTCTCGCTCAGCTCGATGCCGGCATGAAGCTGTTCGGGAACCGTGATACCGGCTTCCTTTGCCTTGCGCAGTACCGACTGAATACGGGCATACGTATATTGGATAAACGGACCGGTATTGCCGTTGAAGTCGATTGATTCTTTCGGATTGAACGTCATGTTCTTACGGGCATCCACCTTCAGAATGAAATACTTCAACGCACCCAGACCGACGATGCGGGCAATGTCATCGGCCTCTTCCTGTGTCAGTCCGTCAAGCTTGCCCAGTTCGTTACTCGTTTCCTTGGCTGTATTGATCATTTCTTCCATCAGATCGTCGGCATCGACTACGGTACCTTCGCGGCTCTTCATCTTGCCTTCGGGCAGTTCCACCATACCGTAAGAGAAGTGCACCAGGCTCTTACCCCACTCAAAGCCCAGACGGTCGAGCAGGATGGACAGTACCTGGAAGTGGTAGTTCTGTTCGTTACCCACTACATAGATCATTTTGTCGATGGGATAGTCAGAGAAACGTTGTTCGGCAGTACCGATATCCTGCGTCATGTAGACCGACGTACCGTCGGCACGGAGCAGCAGCTTGTGGTCGAGGCCTTCGCCTGTCAGGTCGGCCCATACGGAACCGTCTTCCTTGCGGTAGAAAAGTCCCTTCTCCAGTCCTTCGAGCACTTTCTTCTTGCCTTCCAGATAGGTATTCGACTCGTAATATATCTTGTCGAAGCTGACACCCATCAGCTTGTAAGTCTCGTCAAATCCGGCATATACCCAGTCGTTCATCTTTTGCCAAAGGGCACGTACTTCGGGGTCGCCAGCTTCCCATTTCACCAACATTTCGCGAGCTTCCTTCATCAAAGGTGATTCGGCTTCGGCCTTTGCCTTAGCTTCTTCTTCGCCCATGCCTTCGGCCATATATTGGGCCATCAGTTCCTTCACTTCGGCTTTGAAGTGCTTGTCGAAAGCTACGTAATAATCACCAATCAGGTGGTCGCCTTTCTTGCCGCTCGACTCGGGAGTCTCGCCGTTTCCGTACTTCAACCAGGCCAGCATCGACTTGCAGATGTGTATACCACGGTCGTTCACGATGTTAGTCTTCACTACACGGTTACCGTTGGCGGCAATGATATTAGCCAGTGCATTACCCAGCAGGTTATTGCGCACGTGTCCCAGGTGAAGAGGCTTGTTGGTGTTGGGCGACGAATACTCGATCATCACCAGCGGCGACTGTTCGCCGACAGCCGTAATACCATACTGCTTGTCTGTATGAATGCCGTTCAGCAACTCGATCCATGCCGACGATGCGATGGTCAGGTTCAGGAAACCCTTGATTACGTTGAATGCCGCTACCGAAGGTTCGTTTGCCTTCAGGTATTCACCGATTTCCTGTGCGGTCTGTTCCGGTCCTTTCTTCGACATGCGCAGGAAGGGGAACACCACAAGTGTAAGGTGGCCTTCAAATTCTTTCTTGGTCTTTTGCAGTTGCACCTGTGCGGCAGGAACGTCCTGTCCGTACAGTGCTTTCAGTCCGTTGACTACGGACGAAACCAGTTTCTGTTCTATATTCATGACTTATAATGTATTTTCCTGGTGCAAAAGTACATAAAAGCACGGAAAGGTACAAGCTTCTCTTTCACTGAAAGACGATTTTCGCCTGTAAACAAAGCGGATGTCGGCCTGCGACACGTTTTCGGCTGCAACACAGCACTCCGAAGGGCAGTAACCAAAACGAGGAGACGTGTCAGAAGAAACCTCTCGGCACGCTTCATCCGCCCTACCGGATGCCGCCACCTCATTTTCCTTCGACACGTCTCCTCGTCGTATTGTCTGCCGACCCGTATTTCCTTTTTATTCGAAGGTCAGCTCATTACCAGGTTTGAATTTCGCAGCTTTCCTAGCTGGAATAACAATCTTTTCCTTCGTCGTAGGGTTGATTCCCGAACGTTCAGCTCTTTCTATCACCGAAAAGGTACCGAACCCCACCAAGGACACTTTTCCACCTTCCTTCAAAGTCTTGATCACCGATGCAGTAAATGCATCCAGCGCCTTTTGGCAATCGGCTTTTGTCAATCCCGACTCAGCAGCCATTGCACTGATAAGTTCTGCTTTATTCATAATGGACGAATTAATAAGTTATGTTATACAATAGTGATTACCTCCACTAAATCAGGTATCTACAAAAATAGAGTAATATTTCTGAATATCAAATAAAAACACTAAAAAAAGATTGGATTTCTGATAAAAACAAAGAATAGTCAGCCCATTTTCTGTTATAGAACAGAAATTATTCGTATTTTTGCAACTCACAGAACGAAAAAACAGATTATGAACAATATACCTACTGTCACCAAGAACCTTTTAATCATCAACGTGCTGATGTTTCTTGGTACCATCGTTGCCCAAAGCTATGGCATCGATCTGAATGAATACTTGGGACTGCACTTTATTCTGGCCGACAATTTCAACGCGGCTCAGCTCATCACTTACATGTTTATGCACGGTGGATTCACGCACCTGTTCTTCAATATGTTTGCCGTATGGATGTTTGGTCGCATTCTGGAGCAGGTATGGGGACCGCGACGCTTCCTGTTCTACTATCTGCTGTGCGGCATCGGAGCCGGACTCATTCAGGAGCTGGTGACCGGTATACGCTACATCACGCTGGAGTCGGGTATGTCGCCCGAAGCCATCGAAGGCGTATTCAACGAAGGAGCCAAAGCCCTGAGCCGTAATATGAATTTCGTCGATCCGGCCATGGCCAGCCTGAACCTGACGTTGAATACCTCGACCGTAGGTGCCTCGGGAGCTGTTTATGCTATCCTGTTGGGATTTGGCATGCTGTTCCCCAACCAGCCGATGTTCATTTTCCCCCTACCTTTCCCCATCAAGGCCAAATACTTTGTCATGGGATATGCCCTGATTGAGCTGTGGTCGGGCTTCGCCAACAACCCCAGCGACAACGTGGCTCACTTTGCACACCTGGGCGGTATGATATTCGGCTTTATATTAATAATGTATTGGAGAAGAAAGAACAGAAGAAATGGCTACTATTATCAATGAACTGAGAGAGACCTTCCGTAGAGGTAATATTTATATCCGGCTGATCTACATCAATGTGGCCGTATTTGTACTGACTACCTTGTGCGGAGTTATCGTACAGCTTTTCAACCGCAGCCTTTCCGGACTCTACGAGTGGTTCGAACTGCCGGCTTCCCCTGCACGTTTCATCGTGCAGCCGTGGTCCATCCTGACGTATATGTTCATGCACGGCGGGTTGTTACACATCCTGTTCAATATGCTGTGGCTTTACTGGTTCGGGGCTTTGTTTCTGCAGTTCTTCACGTCCAAACACCTGCGGGGTGTCTACCTGCTGGGCGGTATCTGTGGCGGTATCCTCTACATGGCTGCCTATAACGTCTTCCCCTACTTCCGCCCCATGGTCGACTACTCATTCATGCTGGGCGCTTCGGCTTCGGTACTGGCCATTGTGACGGCCACAGCCTACCGCGAACCCAACTACCCTATCCGCCTGCTGCTTTTCGGTACCATCCGTCTGAAATATCTGGCACTGATTGTCATCGGAACCGATCTGCTGTTCATTACTTCAAGCAATGCCGGCGGACACATCGCACATCTGGGAGGAGCCTTGGCCGGACTTTGGTTTGCAGCCGGACTCAGTAAAGGAACGGACGCAACAGCCTGGATCAACAAACTGATCGATGCTGTCAGTTCGTTGTTCAGTTTCAAGCCGCGCAAGCCCAAAATGAAGGTGCACTACAGCGCCAACCGGAAAAGCGACTACGAATACAATGCCCGTAAAAAGGCACAGTCGGAAGAAATAGACCGCATACTCGACAAACTGAAAAAGTCGGGTTACGAAAGTCTGACAGCCGACGAAAAGAAGAGTCTGTTCGACGCCAGCAAACGGTAGCCGTTCTCTTCGACAGCAAAAAGAACATCCATTATTGACGAAAGCAAGTGAAACATCTCGGTTACTTTGTAGTATTTCTGATTCTGGCAGCCAACGTGCTCTTTACCGGGCTCCTGCTGTTTGCTGCCTACAGTCCGTACATCAATCCGGAGTTACACCCCGTACAGTCCTGTTTCGGGCTGACTTTTCCGATATTTGCACTTGTCAATGGTGGCTTTCTGATTTTCTGGCTCATCATACAGCGCTTCAAGCAGGCATTGGTACCACTGGCAGGCTTCCTGCTGTGCTTTCCACAGCTGCATACGTATTGTCCTATTAACTGGAATACGGACAACCTGCCCGAAGGCAGTTTCAAAGTATTGTCGTACAACATCATGGGGTTTGACGGAACCATAAAGAAAGACGGACAGAACCCCATTCTGAATTATCTTAAAGACAGCGAAGCCGACATTCTGTGCCTGCAGGAGTATGCAACGTCTACAGCCAAGAAGTTCCTGATGCAGAAAGATGTGGAAAAAGCACTGAAAGACTACCCTTACCACCGCATCCATACGGTAGGCGAAGGGAAAGGATCGACCAATAAAATGGCCTGTTACTCCAAGTTCCCCATCCTTTCGGCACATACCCTGAACTACAAAAGCGACTACAACGGTTCCGTCGTCTACGAAATAAAGATTGGAGAAGACACCCTGACTCTTATCAACAATCACTTGGAATCGAACAAACTGACCAAAGAAGACAAAGTGGTATACGAAAGCATGCTGAAAGACCCGCAAAAAGAAAAAGTAAAAAGCGGTGCCCGCCTGCTTGTCCGCAAACTGGCCGAAGCCTCCGCCATACGTGCTCCACAAGCCGACAGTATAGCCAAAGCCATTGCCCGCTCCAAACATCCCTACATCATAGTATGCGGCGACTTCAACGATACCCCTATCTCTTATGCCCACCGTGTCATCAGTCAGGACATGGATGATGCCTTCACCCAGTCGGGATGCGGGCTGGGCATTTCGTACAACCAGAACAAATTCTATTTCCGGATAGACAACATACTGGTCAGCCCGAACCTGCAGAGTTTTAACTGTACGGTAGACCGCTCCATAAAAGAGTCCGACCATTACCCCATCTGGTGCTACATTGCCCCGAGAAAGTGACAACCGGAATCTATCAACTGATTTACGAAACATAAATCCTTAATACCATGATAAAGAAAAGTATTCTAATTTTAGCAGCAAGCTGTATGATGTACTCTTGTACTACTCAAATGGAAACCAATCCGTTCCTTACCGAGTTCCAAACTCCGTACGGTGTTCCGCCGTTCGACCAGATCAAACTGGAACACTACGAACCTGCCTTCATGAAAGGCATCGACGAACAAAACGCCAACATCCAGGCCATCACTTCCAATGCCGAAGCACCTACATTCGATAACGTCATTGTAGCCTTCGACAACAGTTCACCCATTCTGGACCGTGTAGGAGGTGTATTCTATAACCTGACCGAAGCCGAAACTACCGACGAGCTCACAGCACTGTCCATGAAGCTGGCCCCTGTCATGTCCGAGCACAATGACAATATCCTCCTTAACGAAGCACTGTTCGCCAAGATAAAAGCCGTCTATCAGCAGAAAGACAGCCTGCAACTGACCACCGAACAACGCCGTCTGTTGGAGAAGACTTACAAAAGCTTCGTTCGCTCGGGTGCCAACCTCCCTGCCGACAAGCAAGCCCGCCTGCGCGAGATCAACAAACAACTCTCTACCCTCGGCATTCGTTTCGACAAGAACATCCTGAACGAAAACAACGAATTCAAACTGTTTGTCGATAAAGAAGAAGATCTGGCCGGACTGCCCGAATGGTTCCGTCAGAGCGCCGCAGCCGAAGCCAAGGCAGCCGGACAGGAAGGTAAATGGCTGTTCACCCTGCACAACTCCAGCCGATTGCCTTTCCTGCAATATTCGGCCAATCGCCCGCTACGCGAGAAGGTATATAAAGCCTACATCCAGCGTGGCAATAACAACGACAAGAATGACAACAAGAAAATCATCACCGAAATCGTCAGCTTGCGCCTCGAAAAAGCCCGCCTGCTGGGATTCGACTGCTACTCCAACTTCGTACTCGACAATACCATGGCGAAGGATTCGAAGACCGTCATGGACTTCCTGAACAACCTGTGGCAATACGCCCTGCCCAAAGCCAAAGCCGAAGCAGCCGAGTTACAAAAACTGATGGACCGCGAAAACAAAGGTGAAAAGCTGGAAGCCTGGGACTGGTGGTACTACACCGAGAAACTGCGTAAAGAGAAGTACAACCTCGAAGAAGAGCAAATCAAACCCTACTTCAAACTCGAAAACGTACGCGAAGGTGCTTTCGCCGTAGCCAACAAGCTGTACGGCATCACCCTTACACCAATGGACAGCATTCCCGTCTACAATCCCGACGTACAAGTATTCGAAGTGAAAGATGCCGACGGTTCGCAACTGGGAATCTTCTATACCGACTACTTCCCGCGTGCAGGCAAAAGCGGCGGTGCCTGGATGAGCAATTACCGCGAGCAGCAAGGTGATATCCGTCCGCTGGTATGCAATGTGGCCAGCTTCACCAAACCTGTAGGCGACACTCCCTCTCTGCTTACCATCGACGAAGTTGAAACCCTGTTCCACGAATTCGGTCATGCCTTGCACGGTCTGTTAACCAAGTGCCAATATAAGGGAACATCAGGCACGAACGTCGTACGCGACTTTGTAGAGCTGCCCTCACAGATCAACGAGCACTGGGCTACTGAACCCGAAGTGCTGAAGATGTACGCCAAGCATTACCAGACCGGCGAAACAATTCCCGACGAACTGATCGAAAAGATCCTCAATCAGAAGACTTTCAATCAGGGATTCATCACGACCGAACTGATGGCAGCCGCCTTTCTGGATATGAACCTGCATAACCTGACCGATACGACTGGTCTGGACGTAGTAGCCTTCGAGAAAGAAGCCATGGACCGTCTGGGACTGATTCCCGAAATAGCTCCGCGTTACCGTACCACCTACTTCAGCCACATCATCGGCGGTTATGCAGCAGGTTATTACAGCTATCTTTGGGCCAACGTGCTCGACAACGACGCTTTCGAAGCCTTCAAGGAAAACGGCATCTTCGACCGCCACACAGCCGACCTGTTCCGACGCAACGTACTGGAGAAAGGCGACAGCGAAGACGCCATGACTCTTTACAGGAATTTCCGCGGCGCCGAGCCCCAACTGGAACCGATGTTAAAAAACCGCGGAATGAAATAATATGCAAATATTTGAGTTCCTTTTACTTCCAAATGTGAAAAAAAAGCTATATTTGCAGCCCTATATACATCAGAATTAATTAAATAAAGTAATCATAATAAACTAAAAGTAACATGCAAAACAAAGGATTTGTAAGAGTTTTTGCCATCTTGCTCACACTGGTCTGCGTGTTCTACTTGTCCTTTTCTTTTGTAACTCGCTACTATACCAACAAGGCTAAGGAGTATGCAAAAGGAGACGAGAAAGTGGAGCAGGACTACCTGGATTCTCTGGCGAACGAGAAAGTGTGGTTTGGCAACTGGACTCTGAAAGATTGTCGTGAGATGGAAATCAGTCTTGGTTTGGACTTGAAGGGTGGTATGAACGTCATCCTCGAAGTTTCTGTACCCGATGTTATCAAGACATTGGCGGACAACAAAACCGACGAAGCGTTCAACCAGGCATTGTCAACAGCCGCTAAACAAGCTACAACAAGCCAGGACGACGTTATCACACTGTTCGTTCGCGAGTACCACAGACTTGCTCCGGACCAACCTCTTGCACAATTGTTCGCAACCCAACAGTTGAAAGACAAAGTAAACCAGAAATCTTCGGATGCAGAAGTTGAGAAGGTTCTGCGCGAAGAAGTTAAAGCCGCAGTCGACAACTCATACAACGTGCTCCGTACACGTATCGACCGTTTCGGTGTCGTTCAGCCCAACATCCAGAGTCTGGAAGACAAGATGGGCCGCATCATGGTCGAACTGCCTGGTATCAAAGAACCCGAACGTGTAAGAAAATTGTTGCAAGGTTCTGCCAACCTCGAATTCTGGGAAACTTACAATGCAAACGAAGTAGCTCCTTACCTGCAATCAGCCGACAACAAGTTGCGCGTTCTGCAGAGCACACAGACTGCAGCCGACAGCACTGCCGTTGATACAGTTGCTACCGAAGCTCCCGTTGTAGCTCAAGCTACCAGCACTACCGACAGTCTTGCAGCCGCTCTGAAAGGCGAAAGCAAATCACAGGCTGCCGATCTGGAACAAATCAAGAAAGAACATCCGTTGCTGGCCATTCTGCAGGTGAACCCCAATGGTGGTCCGGTAGTAGGCTATGCCAGCTATAAGGATACAGCAGAAATCAACAGATATCTGTCAATGCCCGAAGTTCTGTCTGAACTGCCGAAAGACCTGCGTCTGAAGTGGGGTGTTTCTGCCGTAGCTTTCGACCCGAAAGCACAGACTTTCGAACTCTATGCCATCAAGTCGACCGAGCGTAACGGCCGTGCCGCTATGGAAGGTGACGTAATCGTAGACGCCAAGGACGACTACGACCAATATGGCAAACCGTGCGTAAGCATGTCTATGAATACTGACGGTGCACGCCGCTGGGCACAGCTGACCAAGCAGAACATCAACCGCAGCATCGCCATCGTATTGGATGGCTACGTATATTCTGCTCCGAATGTAATGAACGAAATTACTGGCGGTAACTCTGTCATCACCGGTCACTTCACCCCCGACGAAACGAAAGACTTGGCCAACGTATTGAAATCTGGTAAGATGCCGGCTCCTGCCCACATCGTACAGGAAGACATCGTAGGTCCGTCACTCGGTCAGGCTTCTATCAACGCCGGTATCATTTCATTCATCGTGGCTCTCGTGCTGTTGATGATCTACATGTGCTCCATGTATGGTTTCATCCCCGGTATGGTTGCCAACGGCGCCCTTATCCTGAACTTGTTCTTCACACTGGGTATTCTTTCTTCCTTCCAGGCTGCACTGACAATGTCCGGTATCGCCGGTATGGTGCTGTCACTGGGTATGGCTGTGGATGCCAACGTGTTGATCTACGAACGTACCAAGGAAGAGCTTCGCGCAGGCAAGGGTGTGAAGAAAGCCTTGGCTGATGGTTATTCGAACGCCTTCTCGGCCATCTTCGACTCTAACTTGACATCTATCATCACCGGTATCATCCTGTTCAACTTCGGTACAGGTCCTATCCGTGGTTTTGCTACTACCTTGATCATCGGTATCCTGATTTCATTCTTTACAGCCGTGTTCATGACTCGTCTGTTCTACGAACACTTCATGGGTAAGGACAAGCTGCTGAACCTGACATTCTGCACCGGTATCTCCAAGAACCTCATGACCAATACTCACTTCGACTTCATGGGTCGCAGAAAAGTATGGATGACTACTACACTCATCGTTGTCGTAGTTTGCCTCGGCTTCCTGTTTACACGCGGTCTGAGCCAAAGTATCGACTTCACCGGTGGACGTAACTTCAAGGTACAGTTCGAGAAAGAAGTTGAACCTGAACAAGTACGTGAGCTCATCTCCAGCAAGTTTGGTGATGCTAACGTAAGCGTTATTGCCATCGGTACCGACGGTAAGACTGTACGTATCAGTACCAACTACCGCATTCAGGAAGAAGGCAGCAACGTTGACTCTGAAATCGAAGCTTATCTGTACGAGACTCTGAAGCCGTTGCTCACTCAGAACATTTCGCTGGAAACATTCATCGACCGCGAGAACCACACTGGCGGTAGTATCATCAGTTCGCAGAAGGTAGGTCCGAGCATCGCCGACGACATCAAGGTATCAGCTATCTGGTCTGTTGTACTGGCTCTGATCGCTATCGGTCTGTACATCTTGCTCCGCTTCCGTAACATCGCTTATAGTATCGGTTCTGTAGCAGCTCTGGCTTGCGATACCATCGTCATCTTGGGTGCATACTCCATCTTCTGGGGCATCCTGCCGTTCTCGCTCGAAATCGACCAGACATTTATCGGTGCCATCCTGACGGCTATCGGTTACTCTATCAACGATAAGGTGGTTATCTTCGACCGTGTACGTGAGTTCTTCGGTCTCTATCCGAAGCGTGACAAGCTGACTCTGTTCAACGACTCACTGAACACGACACTGGCACGTACCATCAATACGTCACTGAGTACCTTGATCGTGTTGCTGTGTATCTTCATCCTCGGTGGTGACTCTATACGCAGCTTCGCCTTCGCCATGATTCTGGGTGTTGTATTCGGTACACTGTCTTCACTCTTCGTCGCTTCTCCTATCGCCTTCATGCTGTTGAAGAAGAAAAACGAAGAAGTAGTCGCAGAAAAATAAGTTTCTGAGTTTTTAAGTTCTTAAGTTGATGAGTTGCAAAAGACTCTTCAGCTTAAGGGCTAAAAACAAAAGATTAAGTTCCCTATACAGAGGATGTATCCGCAAATGGATGCATCCTCTTTTTTTATCTTTTATGCAAAGCTACTGCTCTATTCCTTGAAAAGTACGGAAAAATATGGCTTCCATTACAGCAGAAAGAGGTTTCGTAAAAGAGAATAAAATAATTACTAAACAAAATGCAAAACCATCCCAATAATCTAATATAAATCTCTACATTTGCAATATAAGAGACCTGTAGCATTGTGAGTTAAAAAGAGAGGTGCGGGCTACAAACTCCGCTGTAACAAAAGCTCAAAATGTTGTTAGCAAATAAAGAAAAAGAACGAAAAATATGAAACAGGATAGTATAATCGCATCAAGAGAACAACAGTTTGGAGAAGTTATAGATATTATTCTCTTGCATCAAGCCCGAGCATCAAGAACAGTAAACGAAGAATTGTTACTTACTGCCTGGCATGTGGGAGGTTATGTTTCTTCAAAACTGAAAAGCGAAGAATGGGGAAGTAAAGTAGTAACCCAGCTGTCCGAGTATATCCGCTCTCAACGACCGGACATCAAAGGTTTCGGGCGAAGCAGCATTTACAATATGGTCATGTTCTATGACGAATATTCTTCGGAAAGATTCTCCGCAACAGTCAAGAAGTATCTGAACTCTGAATTTGTCCAGCCAATAATTGGACAAACTAACTAACAATGATAGCCGAATACAAACGCATTCTCATTCCACAAGAGCGTATGCAGGAGAAACTAAACGAATTTTGTGACCAATTCTTAACCAAAGAATAACTAACTCAATGTCCCTCTATTAATCCTTATTTATCCATTCCTTCCCCCTCCTGCATCCGGCCTTCCTTCACCCAATAGCCGTTACCGTAGCGTGTATGCACGCGGCGACCCAGCTGTGCCAGCAGTCGGCTGAAGGCCAGACAACTGTAACCTGTCAGCGCAGACGGATTCTGCTGCTTCAGGGCGGCGTAAAGGGCGGCGGCGGACATGACGCGCGCTCCCTGCTCGCCCGGCCGGGCAAACTGGAAGTTGGCGCCCAGCACCTCTTCGGCAGGTGTCACACGATAGAAGGCCTGATTCGCTGCCTGTATCTCCGCTTCCTCGCGCTTACTGAACCAGCA
>NZ_FR883059.1:0-11876 GCF_000435115.1 Bacteroides sp. CAG:633
TGGTGCAGCGGGCCATCCACAACCGCAACTACACCGCCTACGACTTCCATGCCTCGGGTCCCGTCACCTCGCCGCTCACCGACGAGCAGCACAAGGCCAACATCCGTCGGGGCATTGCCCACTGCCTGCGGGGCGACGTCTTCCAGATTGTGCTTTCGCGCCGCTTCGAACAACGCTTCACGGGCGACGACTTCAAGCTGTATCGCGCCTTGCGCAGCATCAACCCTTCGCCCTATCTGTTCTACTTCGACTTCGGCGGATTCCGTATCTTCGGCTCTTCGCCCGAAACTCATTGCCGCATCGAGGGAGGACGCGCCTACATCGACCCCATTGCCGGAACAACCAAACGTACCGGTGATCCGCAGCAGGATGCCGCCAACGCCCGCTACCTGCACGACGATCCCAAAGAGAATGCCGAACACGTGATGCTCGTCGACCTGGCCCGCAACGACCTCTCGCGCAACTGCCACGACGTCAAAGTCGACTTCTACAAAGAGACACAATACTACAGCCATGTCATTCACCTGGTCAGCCGTGTCAGCGGTACGCTGAACGACGATGCCGACCCCGTCAAGGCATTCATCGACACGTTCCCGGCCGGCACACTGAGCGGTGCTCCCAAAGTGCGCGCCATGCAGCTGATCAGCGAACTGGAGCCCCACAACCGCGGCGCCTACGGCGGCTGTATCGGCTTCATCGGACTGAACGGTTCGCTCAATCAGGCCATCACCATCCGCACCTTCGTCAGCCGCAACGGCGTACTGTGGTTTCAGGC
The DNA here is from genome assembly GCF_000435115.1 of Bacteroides sp. CAG:633. Taxonomy (NCBI): domain Bacteria; kingdom Pseudomonadati; phylum Bacteroidota; class Bacteroidia; order Bacteroidales; family Bacteroidaceae; genus Bacteroides; species Bacteroides sp. CAG:633. The sequence continues at coordinate 776 of NZ_FR883059.1, forward strand.
CGGCGGAGGAATCGTGGCCAAGAGCAACGAAGAATACGAGCTGCAGGAAGTGAACAACAAACTCGGCGCCCTGCGGAAAGCCATCGAAATGGCCGAGAAACTATAAACCACAACCCTTACAAAAACAACAAGAACCATGATAGCCATCATCGACAATTACGACTCCTTCACCTACAATCTGGTACATCTGGTGAAAGAGCTGGGCGCAGAAACCTGTGTATTGCGCAACGACTGTTTCCGCCTGGACGAACTGAAACGTTACGACAAGATCCTCCTGTCGCCCGGTCCGGGCATCCCCGAAGAAGCTGGCCTGCTGATGGACACTATCCGCACCTATGCCGAAAGCAAACCGATACTGGGCATCTGCCTGGGCGAACAGGCCATAGGCGAAGCCTTCGGTGCCCGGCTGACCAACCTGAAAGAAGTATTCCACGGCGTACAGACTCCCGTAAAGATACTCCGCGCAAATGAAGACTACCTCTTCAACGGCCTGCCCGACAAGATTCTGGCCGGACGTTACCACTCGTGGGTAGTAGACCCGGCTGACCTGCCCGACGCCCTGGCCGTCACCGCCATCAGTCCCGAAGGCCACATCATGGCGCTGAAGCACCGCCAACTCAACGTACACGGCATTCAGTTCCACCCCGAATCGGTACTGACTCCCGAGGGAAAGACAATCATACGAAACTGGCTCCGGCAATAATCGCTCAAGACAGCGCGAACCCAAAGAAAATTCTCTATACAACATACACTCAACAAAGAAAGCATTATGAAAGAAATATTATCCCGACTCTTCAACCACGAAGAACTGACCTCGGCAGAGACCCGGCAGATTCTGCTCAACATCACCCGCGAGATGTATCCGGAAGCACAGATAGCCGCCCTGCTCACCGCCTTCCAGATGCGCGGCATCACAGTCGACGAACTGATAGGATTTCGCGAAGCACTGATGGAAACACGCATTCCCGTCGACTTCAGTCCTTATCGCCCTATCGACATCGTAGGAACAGGTGGCGACGGTAAGAATACATTCAACATCTCGACCTGCGCCTGTTTCGTCGTAGCCGGTGCCGGCTACAAAGTGGCCAAGCACGGCAACTACGGAGCCACATCGGTCAGTGGTGCCAGCAACGTCATCGAGCAGCACGGTATCCGTTTCACCAACAATGCCGACACCCTGAAACGCAGCATGGACCGATGCAACATAGCCTACCTTCATGCCCAGCTTTTCAACCCGGCCATGAAGTTTGTCGGCCCCGTACGCAAGGCATTGGGTGTCCGCACCCTGTTCAACCTGCTCGGACCGCTCGTCAATCCATGCCGTCCTGCCTACCAGCTGCTCGGCGTGGCCGACCTTGCCCAAATGCGCCTTTACACCAATGTATTCTACAAACTGGGCATCGACTTTGCCGTAGTCAACAGCCTGGACAGTTACGACGAAATCTCCCTGACCGACGAGTTCAAGGTAATGACCCGCCACTACGAGCGCATCTACCGCCCGCAGGCTTTGGGCTTCAGTGCAGCCCGCCCCGAAGAACTGTTCGGCGGCAGCAGCAAGGAAGACGCCGCCCGCATCTTCGACAACATCCTGCACTGCCGTGCCACACCGTCACAGACACAGTGCGTAGTGGTCAATGCTGCCTTTGCCATTCAGGTGATGGAGCCGGAAAAGGAAATCGAAGAGTGCATCGCCATCGCCCGCGAATCGCTGGAAAGCGGGAAAGCACTGAATACACTGAAAACATTCATCGAAATAAACAGCTAAGGACATGAAGGATATACTATCGCAAATCATCGAGCACAAAAAGACAGAGGTACAGGCACAGAAGCAGGCCATCGGTCTGGAGCAACTGCGCGAACAGGTGAAGGAGCAACTGGAAACAGAAAACACGCCGCGCCGCAGCATGAAGCAGGCACTTGCCCAATCGGCAACCGGCATCATTGCCGAGTTCAAACGCCGCTCTCCTTCGAAAGGCTGGATCAACCGACAGGCACAGGCCGACCTCATCCCTCCCGGCTACGAAGCGTCTGGAGCAAGTGCCCTGTCCATTCTGACAGACGAAGCATTCTTCGGCGGTACTTTGGACGACATACGCACGGCACGCCCACTCACCCGTCTGCCCATCCTGCGCAAAGATTTCATCATCGACGAATATCAGCTGTTGCAGGCACGCCTGGCTGGTGCCGATGCCGTCTTGCTTATTGCTGCCTGCCTGACCTGCGAGGAATGTGCCACACTGGCCGAACAGGCTCATGCGCTCGGACTGGAAGTCTTGCTGGAGCTCCACAGCGAAAGCGAGCTGGCATACCTCAGCACTGTAGCGGCCGACATGGCAGGCATCAACAACCGGAACCTCGGAAGCTTTGTCACGGATGTAGCCAACTCGTTCCGGATAGCCGACCGGCTCAGGCAACAGACCTCGGCGTTACTTGTTTCGGAAAGCGGCATCTCCAGCATGGAGACCATACAACGGCTGCGCGCTGCCGGCTATCGGGGCTTCCTGTTGGGAGAAGTCTTCATGAAGCACTCCTCACCCGCCGAAGCCCTGAAACAGTTTCTTCAATCAAAAATACAACCGCATGTTTAACTACTAATTTATCTTCAAACAACTATGATCATCAAAGTCTGCGGAATGACCGATGCGGAAAACATCCGCCAAATAGAACAACTGGGAGTAGACATGATAGGCTTCATCTTCTACCCCAAGTCGCCCCGCTATCTGTACGGCATTCCTGAATATCTTCCGCAACATGCCAGGCGAGTCGGTGTCTTTGTCAATGAAAGCAAGGAAAACGTCTGCGTCTATGCCGACCGTTTCGGCCTGGACTACATACAGCTGCACGGCAACGAATCGCCCGAGTATTGCCGTTCGCTCCGCCAGCAGGGACTGCAGCTGATCAAAGCTTTCTCCATCGCTTCGCCCAAAGACCTGAACAGCATCTCGGCTTTCGAAGGCATATGCAGCTACTACCTGTTCGACACGAAAAGCGAGAAATTCGGCGGATCGGGCAATCAGTTCGACTGGAACCTCCTGCACCGCTACCAGGGACACACTCCCTTTCTGCTGAGTGGAGGCATCAACCAGTACAGCACACAGGCGATAAAGCAGTTCCATCATCCCCGACTGGCTGGCATCGACATCAACAGCCGCTTCGAAACATCCCCCGGGCTGAAGGACGTAACACGCATAAAAAATTTCCTTCAGACAATCCGGTAACGGACATTATCCCCCTTATTTATGTATAACCCTATAAAAAGAATATTATTATGAACCGCATCAACCAGCTTTTTCAGCATAATCCCCACAACCTGCTTTCCATCTATTTCTGTGCCGGTTGCCCCAGCCTTGAAGGTACTGCCGACGTCATCCGTACACTCGAAGAAAACGGTGTCGACATGATCGAAATCGGTATTCCCTTCAGCGATCCGATGGCCGACGGCGTCGTCATACAGGCAGCAGCCACTCAAGCACTGCGCAACGGTATGTCGGTACGCAAACTGTTCGAACAGCTGCACGACATCCGCCGCCATGTCCGCATCCCGCTCATCCTGATGGGCTACCTGAACCCCATCCTGCACTACGGATTCGAAGCCTTCTGCCAGCAGTGTGTCGCGTGCGGCATCGACGGCATCATCATTCCCGACCTTCCTTTCCGCGATTACGAAGAACATTATAAAGACATCGCCCAGAAGTACGACCTCCGCATCATCATGCTCATCACCCCCGAAACCAGCGAAGAACGCATCCGTCAGATCGATGCCCATACCGACGGTTTCATCTACATGGTTTCCTCGGCTGCTACCACAGGTGCCCAGCACGATTTTGACGCACAAAAGCAAGCCTATTTCCGCAAAATCGAGGATATGCAACTGCGCAATCCCCGCATGGTAGGCTTCGGCATCAGCAACAAGGCCACCTTCGACGCCGCCTGTGCACATGCCTCGGGAGGCATCATAGGCAGCCGCTTCGTCACCCTTTTGAACGAATCGGACGGCGATGCCGGCAAAGCCATCCGGAAACTGAAGACTGACATCGGTCTTTTGCAACCGGAATAACCCCACAACAGCCCTGCACAGCCAGAAAGACAGACCTATCAATGGCATATTTCCACACGTATTACAGAAATGTGTCATTGATACCTGTAAACAAAAGTGGATTTTTAATATTTTATATTAACTTTGCCGCTGAAATAAAAAGCGATATGTCTATGCAGATAAATTGTCCTTCCGTATTGTTGATTTATACCGGCGGAACTATTGGCATGATAGAAAATCCGGAAACCGGCGCACTTGAGAATTTCAATTTCGATCATTTACTCAAACACGTTCCCGAACTGAAACGTTTCAACTATCACATTTCATCCTATCAGTTCAACCCTCCTATCGACTCTTCGGACATGGAGCCCGCCTTTTGGGCAAAAATCGTAAAAATCATCAGCTACAACTATGATTATTTCGACGGTTTTGTTATTCTGCACGGTACCGATACCATGGCCTATACCGCTTCTGCCTTGAGCTTTATGCTCGAAAACCTGTCCAAACCTGTCATCCTGACCGGCTCGCAACTCCCCATCGGTACACTGAGAACCGACGGAAAAGAAAATCTGATCACCGCCATCGAAATCGCAGCCGCCAAGCATCCCGACGGCACGCCTGTCGTACCGGAAGTCTGCATCTTCTTCGAGAACGAACTGATGAGAGGAAACCGTACCACCAAAATCAATGCGGAAAATTTCAATGCATTCCGTTCCTTCAACTATCCCTCGTTGGCCAAAGTCGGCATTCACATCCGTTACAACGAGCATCTGATTCGGCGTCCGGATCCTACACGTCCGCTAAAACCGCATTATCTGTTCGACACCAATGTAGTAGTCCTCACCCTTTTTCCCGGCATACAGGAGAAAATCATTCATTCCGTTCTGCATGTACCGGGCCTGAAGGCTGTTGTGCTGAAAACATTCGGATCGGGCAATGCACCGCAAAAAGACTGGTTGATCAATTTATTGAAAGACGCCACCGAGCGCGGCATCATCATTGTCAACATCACCCAGTGCCAAAGTGGAGCAGTCGAAATGGAACGCTACGAAACAGGTTTGCAATTACTGCAGGCCGGCGTCATCAGCGGCTACGACAGTACGCCCGAATGCGCTGTCACCAAGCTGATGTTCCTCCTGGGACACGGACTTAGCCAATCTGAAATACGCTACCGGATGAACTCCTGTCTGGCAGGAGAAATAACCAAGGAATAACCACACAAAAGTTACTTCCCTTCCCCTTCCTTCGTCTGTCTAAACAGGCGAAGATATCCTCTTTTTCCCTTGTCCGTAACTTTATCCTGTTTTCGTATGCCCCATGCAGGTGGGTATACGAAAAATAGGCCCTGTCTCCCGACAAGGCCTATTCACAACACAAACACAAAATAAAACACGACAAAACTACTATGCAATCTATCCTGTCTATGCCGGGGAGGCATAAGTATCTATCTAAGTATATTCACATACACCAAAGATAAAATCAGGAAGATTAGCCTCTATATAACAAATGCGGGGAAGCATTTGTTTTTCCAATTTCCTTAAAAAATGTTATTTTATTGAATTCCTCTTTCTCTTAACTTCAATTGCCAGTTCCATGCCGAACGCAAAGTATCTTCAATAGTGCTTTCTGCCTTCCAGCCCAACTCTTCATTGGCCAAAGCAGGATTAGCCCATACTTTCTCGATATCACCGGCACGGCGACCTACAATCTGATAGTTCAATTTCACACCTGTTGCTTTCTCAAATGCATGAATCAGCTCCAATACAGAAAGTCCGCGTCCTGTTCCAATGTTGAACACTTCTACTTTTTCTTTCTGCTTCTTTTCCAGAATTCGTGCAATAGCTACAACATGTGCCTTAGCCAAATCAACCACGTTGATAAAGTCGCGGATACATGAACCGTCAGGAGTATCATAGTCATCTCCGAATACGCTCAGTTTCTCGCGGATACCGATGGCTGTCTGAGTCAGATAAGGAACAAGGTTTTGAGGCACACCGTTCGGCAGTTCACCCAACAAAGCAGTAGGATGAGCACCAATCGGATTGAAATAACGCAGCAAAATAGCATTGATAGGTGATCCGGAAGCAACAGTATCACGGATAATCTCTTCATTGATCTGCTTCGTATTTCCGTAAGGAGACTCAGCCTTCTTGATCGGAGCCTGTTCTGTTACCGGCAATTCATCCGGCTGTCCGTATACCGTACACGAAGAAGAGAATACGATTCCTTCCACTCCGTGCTTGGGCATCAGCTCCAGCAAGTTGATCAAAGAAACCAGATTATTACGATAGTACAGCAAAGGCTTCTGAACAGATTCACCCACAGCCTTGCTGGCTGCAAAATGAATGATCGCCTTTATACCTTTATATTTTGCAAACACGGCATCAAGTCCGGCAAAATCCAAACAATCCAACTTTTCAAAAGCCGGACGAATGCCTGATACCTTTTCGATATTATCTACAACATCTGCACTCGAATTCGACAAGTTGTCTACAATAACAACATCGTAACCTGCATTCTGTAATTCCACCACAGTATGAGAACCAATATATCCAGTTCCACCTGTAACTAAGATTCTTTCTTTCATAAAAAAATAGATATTTAGCCGTTAGCTTTTCAATACGAACGCAAATGTAGAAAAATAAATCAAGAAAAAACAGAAAGAAGAGAAAAAAATAAAAAAAACGCGAATGACAGCCCTTTTCTCGGCCATCATTCGCGTCCAAATTCACATTATGATCGATTAAATTTTCACTACACCCGAGAAGCCCATAAAGGCCATCGCCAACAAGCCGGCTGTAATAAGTGCAATAGGAGTGCCCTGCATTCCTTTAGGCACGTTCACCAGGCTCATCTGTTCGCGCAGACCGGCAAACAGTGTCAATGCCAATCCAAAGCCCAATGCTGTTGAAAAAGCATAAACCACACCTGTCAGCAGATCATAGTCTTTCTGGATAACAAGGATCGCTACACCCAGAATACAGCAGTTCGTCGTAATCAGCGGCAAGAATACGCCTAATGCCTGATACAAAGAAGGAGATACCTTTTTCAGGATGATCTCCACCATCTGAACCAATGCTGCAATCACCAGGATGAAGGTGATGGTCTGCAGATAGCCCAGGCCGAATGCGTCGAGAACATATTTCTGAATAAGGAATGTCACAATGGTAGCAATAGTAAGCACAAACGCTACTGCTGCCGACATACCCAGTGCCGTATCAATCTTCTTGGATACACCCAGGAACGGGCAGATTCCCAAGAACTGCGACAATACGATGTTGTTCACAAAGATTGCCGAAATAAATATCAATATATATTCCATACTTTCTTCAATTGATCGTTAAATTCATGATTCATTCTCCTTGTTTCAGGCCTTCTTCAAACGGTTTACCACAGCAATCAGATAGCCCAATGCGATAAATGCACCCGGAGCAAGAACAAACAACAGCATACCGTAGTCTTCCGGGAAAACAGTCAGACCGAATATCTTGCCCGTACCCAGCAACTCGCGTACAGCTCCCAGAAGAGTCAGACCCAACGTGAAGCCCAGACCCATGCCCAGACCATCGAACATGGAAGCCAACGGACCGTTCTTGGCCGCAAAAGCCTCGGCACGTCCCAGTACAATACAGTTCACCACAATCAAGGGGATAAACAATCCCAGTGTTGCGTACAGTCCGGGAACATAAGCCTGCATAATCATCTGCAGCAACGTCACAAACGAAGCGATAACGACAATAAACGACGGAATACGTACCATATCCGGGATCAGATTCTTGATCGCCGAAATTACGACGTTGGAGCAAATCAGCACAAACATCGTGGCCAATCCCATGCCCATACCATTGATTGCCGAAGAAGTAGTACCCAAAGTAGGACACATACCAAGCAGAAGCACAAACGTCGGGTTTTCCTTGATAACCCCGTTCATCAATACTTTAAAATTGTTCATAGCTTTCTACTCCTTTCATTAATTAACGCTAACCGAGTCCGTAGCAGCAGAGTCGGCATCATTAGCAGGTTCAACATGTTTTTGTGTAGCGCCCGTTGCTCCATCGGCCGTATTCTGGCCGGCATAAGCGGCATAGGCTGCATTTACTGCATTCAGAAAAGCACGTGAAGTAATGGTAGAAGCAGTAATGGCATCTACCTGACCGCCATCTTTGCTCACGGTCAGCGGAGTCTCTCCCGGGTTAAGTCCTACGATATTTCCCTTATTGCCTTTCTTAAACCAGTCGGCAGCTTTCGAGCCAAGTCCCGGAGTTTCGGCATGAGCCAACAGAGAATAATCGATGATCTTGCCTTCGGCATCAAATCCGACCAATACTTTCAGTTCACCGCCAAATCCCATAGACGTAGCCTCAACAGCTGCTCCAATATATTCTCCGCCTTTTGTAGCCGGATAAACAGCATATTGTACTCCGTTCACTTCCTGAATTTTCTTTTCCGCTATCGGGTCATTGTCAAATCCGGGAACAACGGCGCTGACAGCGTCGCTCAATGTTTTGGCATTGGCTTGCGCAATGGGTTCTTTTGTCAGTTCATTGACATAAGCCAACAATGCTACAGAAACGGCAGTCACACCAGTGAGCACCAGTAACATATTCTTTAAGGATGATTCTAACTTTTTCATTTCTTTTTCGCTACCTCCCCAAAGCGTTTAGGTTTAACATATGTGTTGATCAAAGGAGTGAATGCGTTCATGATAAGAATGGCAAACGACATACCCTCGGGATAAGCACCGAACAGACGGATAATGACCGTCAGCAGACCAATACAAACACCATAGATCAACATTCCTCTATGATTCATCGGCGAAGTCACATAATCGGTAGCCATGAAAATAGCACCCAGCATCAGACCTCCCGAAAGCAGGTGTACCAGACCGGACGCATACTTTTCAGGATCAACCCAGTGCATGATCGAAGAGAATACAAATACTGTCACAAGAATCGATACAGGAATATGCCAGGTAATGATTTTCTTCCACAGCATATAAGCCAGTCCGATGAGCAGTGCCAATGCGCTGACCTCACCGATACAGCCACTGTTGTTACCAATCAGCAGGTGGAAAGACTGCGGCAGGTCGCTCAACGACATTCCGGGAGCACCGTTGATCACACCTTTCATAATAGCCAGCGGAGTGGCAGTTGTCGTAGCATCCGTATAAGCCATCAGTTGTCCTACTTCCGGCCAGCTGGTCATCTGCACCGGGAAAGAAAGCAGCAGGAATACACGTCCGGCCAAAGCAGGATTGAAAGGATTACATCCCAAACCGCCAAACGACATCTTGGCTACGCCAATGGCAAAAAGTGCACCAATGATGATGATCCACACAGGCAGGTTGGAAGGCAGGTTGAATGCCAGCAGCACACCGGTTATGATGGCCGAACCGTCTGTAATGGTTGTATGAGGGTTCTTCAGCAGATACTTGCCGATCACCCATTCGAAAAAGAGACAGGCCAGCACCGAAGTAGCAGTAACGATCAGTGCTCCCAGTCCGAAGAAATATAGCGACACCAGAAAAGCCGGGATCAGTGCCACAAGCACCCCGTACATATTCTTCTTCACGCTATCACCTCCATGCACATGGGGTGAAAGGGATACAATTAACTTATTCATAGATTTGTGCTAATTTATTTTTTTACTTGGCGTGCACGTATCATGGCACCGACCTTTGCCTTGCCCAGACGTATAAAGTCCAGCATAGGACGGTTGGAAGGACAGGTAAACTGGCAGGAGCCACATTCTATACACGACATAATATCTTCTTTTTCCACTCTCTCGAAATCGCCATGAGCCGACACAGTTGCAAGCAAATAAGGTTCCAGACCCATCGGGCAGGCTCCTACGCACTTGGCACAACGGATACAGGGCTGAACACTGCCACGCTTGGCTTCCTTATCGTTCATGATAAGTATGCCCGAGCTTCCCTTGGCAGTAGGAACATCGGTATTCACCAGCGCCTTACCCATCATCGGTCCACCACCGATAATCTTACCGGTATCTTCCGGCAGTCCGCCGCAAGCGTCAATCAGCTGCTTCATCGGCGTACCGATACGAGCCAGGAAGTTAGACGGCTTGGCCAGCGACTTTCCGGTCACCGAAATCACACGCTCAAACAGCGGTTTGTTTTTCTGAACGGCCTGATATACCGCAAAAGCTGTACCTACATTCTGTACCACAGCTCCTGTAGAGATAGGCAGTGCACCGGCAGCCACCTGACGTTTGATGATGGCATCGATCAGCTGCTTTTCACCTCCCTGCGGATATTTCACCTTCAAAGGCACAACCTCGATACCGGCATACGAAGCGGCAACTTTCGTCATCAGCTGGATAGCATCAGGCTTGTTGTTCTCGATACCGATAAAGGCCTTGTTCACCTTTACTGCCTTCATCAGGATTGATACGCCTACCATAATTTCTTCAGCGTGCTCCAGCATCAGCTGGTGGTCGGCAGTCAGATAAGGTTCACATTCTACAGCATTGATAATGACACATTCGGCTTTGAAAGCAGGCGGCGGACACAGCTTGACCTGTGTGGGGAAGCAGGCACCTCCCATACCAACAATACCTGCATCGGCTATTTTCTTCACAATTTCTTCGGCAGACAGGTTGCACTCTTTCACCAAAGTTTCACTACGGTCGATGCTTTCCTCCCACTCGTCACCTTCCACGTCAATAAAGATAGCCGGTTTGGCATAACCGCTGGCATCGATAACCGTATCAATTTTAGCAACTTTTCCACTGACAGAAGAGTGGATGGCCGCAGAGACAAAACCTCCGGGCTCGGCTATTTTTGTTCCAACCTTCACCATGTCACCTTTTGCCACAATCGGCTTTGCCGGCGCACCAATATGCTGGCTCAACAAAATCACTGCTTTGGCAGGGATCTCTGCCTTGACAATCGGCTGATGTGCTGAAAGTTTATTTTCGTGTGGATGTACTCCACCAATTGAAAATGTCTTCAACATACGATCTTGTATTTTAATTCGTTTATTTCTCTAATCTTTATTTCTTTGCATCAGCGGCCACTTCGGCAGCCTTTACTTCAGCGGCTTTCGG
>NZ_FR883059.1:11882-15273 GCF_000435115.1 Bacteroides sp. CAG:633
CCTTTACTTCAGCGGCTTTCGGAGCCTCGCCCTGTGCGGCTTCTTCCGTCTTAGGTTTACGCGGCGGGAAGTTCAGCGCCACGATAGCTCCCTGCGGACAGGCTTCTTCGCACTTGCGGCACGACTTACATTTGTTATAGTCGATATAAGCCAGGTTGTTTTCCAACGTAATGGCCTCGAACGGACATACCTTCACGCACTTTCCGCAACCGATGCAGGCAGCCGTACATGCCTTACGGGCCACAGCTCCCTTGTCCTTATTGACGCATTGTACGTAAACCCGACGCGATTTCTTACCCTGCGGACGGATTTCGATGATATTACGCGGACAAGCTTTCGCACAGGCACCGCATGCCGTACATTTGGCTTCGTCCACTTCGGGCAACCCTGTTTCAGGGTTCATGCGAATGGCACCGAACTGACACGCTGAGACACAGTCGCCACATCCCAGACAGCCATAGCTGCAACCCGTTTCGCCTCCATACAGAGAAGACATGATAGCACAACTTTTAGCACCGTCGTACTGATTGATTCGAGGACGGTTGGCACACGTACCGTTACATCTCACCACTGCCACCATCGGTTCGGATGCAGCAGCATCCAATCCCAGGATTTCAGCGACCTGAGTCATAACAGCCTGTCCACCTACAGGACACAATTTCCCTTCCAAAGAACCAGCCTTCACACATGCGTCGGCAAATCCGCTACAACCAGGGTACCCACATCCACCACAATTGGCCTGGGGCAGCACAGCAGCCACCTTGGCTATTCGTGGATCTTCATACACGGCAAACTTCTTGGAAGCCACATAGAGCACAATCGCCGAAACGAGCGCTATGACTCCCAAAGAGATCACTGCAATCAGAATTACATTCATAGATCTGTTGTTTATTAGTTATTTATTTTAAATTAGTTAATCATCGGTTTGATCGAAAAGGAAAATTTCTTGCTCATCCGCGACCTGTTCATCCATAAGACACCATAGTACAATGCCAGCAACAAGAACGACACAAGCGCCGAAGACAATTCTTCCTTCCAAATACTCATAAAGACAAAAAGAGAAATTACCAAAATCAGGAAAGGGAATATAAAAGCATAGAGCACGGCCAATGCACCCATCGACACTTCTCCGACTACACAGACCCGATCCCCTACCCGATAAGAAGACGTATCTGCCACCGTTACATCAATCAGCTTTTCCTTTACGTCGGCCGAAGTGCAATGTCCCTTTATACTGCAAGCCGCACAAGCAGAAGTCTGAACAATCCGCACCTGAAGATGCGAATCTGTTATGTTTTCCACAATACCTTGATGTTCTATAGTATTCGCCATTTTGCAAAGTGAGCATTACAAATCGCGGCAAATTTACTCATTATTTACGAACTGCAAGGGATTAAATAGTTTTTTTGTGTGCGATAACGTTCATTTTTTGCATTTGAATGGTATTTATACTCATTTTACAATAAGCAGAGCCGATGAAATGCTCAAAATCACCCGAAAAGCCATTTCCGGGATTCTGCGACAGGGGGAAAGAAAAAGGATGTTTTCCCCTCCGCATCGCATCCCGATACGGCAGAGAGAACATCCTTTTGTATTGAGAAGAGGGTGTGTCGTAAATGAAGATACACACTCTCCACTATCATTCTGACCAATCTTCAGCCTTCGCTTACCATGAATAGTTGATACCGAAGCTCAACAGTTCTTTTACCTGGAAATAGCTGTCACCCTCGGTCGGCAAACTACTGTCATCAAAACGGGCATGAATATAAAGTTTGGTCGACAGGTATCTGTTCAGCACAAAGTTGAATGTATTTTCCCATTCGATGCGCACCCACTCGTAACTCGTCAGGAAGTCGAGACGAGACTCCAGCGAAATCGAAGGTATGATCTGCCACGTCAAGGTCGGCTTAATCTGCGAACCGAAATTATGTTTCACCGATTTTCCTTCCTCCAGACCAAAGCTCACCTCATTCACCTCACTGTTGCCCACATAACGCATGGTCCACGTCAAAGGTGCCATGAACACAGACAGGTTTATCTTACTCTTCACCAGCTTATAATCCATACCGACACTGGCCGACCAGTCAGCCGGTGCCAGGAAAGACGAAACCAACGGTTCTTCGTTGGCCTTATAGCCATGACAGAACTGGGTCTTGAATTCGGTCGATATAGTATAATACCATTTCGAAGCAGCCTGAATACCCAGCTTGCTGTAGATGCGCAGCTGATCGGTATTCACCAGAAAATCGTGAAACTTGTCCGAGGGTGCAGATGTAAAGCCCAGCTTGGCATCCAACAGACTTTCCCACTGGATCTTTTCACGGTCGTTGTAGTTGGCAAACATCTGCAGGTTGGCGAGCATCGAATTGGTACTTTCTCCACCCTTGTACCAGTTGTCCGAAATGTAGTTCTGCGTTATCTGCAACGAACCGTTTCCACCCGTTGTCCACCAGTTGGGTTTATGAATCACAACTCCTGCATCTTTCTTCACCGTCATTTTCTCCTGCGAGAACAGTTTGATGACAGACGGCTTGGACGATGCTTCCTTTTCGATGTCATCCTTGAACAGTCTTCCCTGGTTAATCACATCCTCCGTCCGTGTAACCTTCCGCGGGCAATGCACATAGGCCGACAGCAGTGTACGGTCTACCACCTCACCGATGCGGTCCAACGACGAAAAGCTCAGCGTATCGTACGGCAGCAGGTCGCGCGTCAGTTCGGGCACCGTATCCGGCTGCTGAAACTTCCACTCCAACGTAGAATAACGCTTCAGCGGACCATAAAAATACGTAAAGGGCACAAACATCCGGTAATAATACGGATTCCAGGCGATATAACGTTCCGAAGTAGCCGGATCGTTCAGATAGTTCAGTATCCCCAGATACTTTTCATACAGCACGGATACAGTATCTACCTTATAAAGTGAATCCACCTTATTCAATTTCAACATCAGATTTTCCTTTAAGATTCCAGATAAGGTATCGACCTTTGCAGTATCCTGTACACTGGTCTTTACCGTCTTCCCTTTATCGGGAAGAGCACTTGTGGAGTTCTGCGCCATCAGCACCGATGGAAAAAGCATGGTGGCTGCCATTATCCACATACAAAAACGTCTATTCTTCATAAAGCCCTGAATTTATGATTTGAGCGCAAAAATAACTTAATTTTATATAGGAAACAACCGACAATAAGTTAAAATCTGCTCTTTATGCTGCTGGCGGCTTTACTTTTCTGCGGAATGAAGCCAAGTGGCAACTTCTGTAAATCCTAAACTCTAACGTGAGTTCGAAATAAGAATAAATATATTTTGTTGAAAATTAGAAACATAGCGATAAAAATCATTAAATTTATAGTGTCCAATTATAACATTTAAACGATTATCACTATGTTT
>NZ_FR883060.1:0-15662 GCF_000435115.1 Bacteroides sp. CAG:633
TTAATACCTGTAGTTGGCCGAATACTTACGTTAGGAAAAAATTTTTCTCCAGTTAGAAAAAAATCGCAGCCCAAGTTGGATTTCGGAAGATTACACAATAACAATAAAAAAGGGCGAACCAAAGTCCGCCCTTTTCTATATTATATATCTGCTATCGTATTATTCAAGAATAACAACACGGTTCAGATAGTTCTTACCGAACATGTTTTCAGTACCACCGAAGCCTACGAGTTCGAGCTGATCACCATTTACGCCTTCAGCAACCAAAGCATCGTAAACAGCTTGTGCACGTTTTTCAGACAACTTCTGGTTCAGAGATACGCTACCAGTAGCCTTATCAGCATAACCAGCAATCTTGTACTTCTTATCCGGATTAGCCTTCAGGATCTTAGCAGCCAACTGGATGTTAACCTTACCGTAGCCGTCGATCTTAGCGCTACCAATCTTGAAGAAGATAGCACGCGGACCAGCAACTTGTACTTCCTTAACAACTTCTTTAACTTCAGGCTTAACGTTAGCCAATGCGTTCTTAGCATCAGCCAAGTCAGCTTGAGCTTTTGCCAATTCGCTTCTGTACTTATTGATTTCTTCGTTGATAGCGTCCTTTTCAATCTTAGAAACCAGCGGAACAAACTTCTTACCACCAAATGTGTAAGCAGCACCGATTGTCAAACGACCAGTAGCTTCTGCTTTGCGGCAATCGCTTGCATCACCGAAGATAGAAGGAGTTACACCAGCACGAGCTTCCAGATTCAAAGCCCACTTGTCAGTAATGTCATAACCCAATCCTAAACCAACTGTGGCACCGAAACGAGCTTTCAAGCCATGTTCTACATAAGTTCTAGAATCCTCACCAGTTGTCGGATTCAATGTAATATTAGTATCAACTGCTTTACCGATATTCATCGTAGGACCACCAAACAGATAAAGGTTGAAAGCACGATCCGGATTATAACCACCAAACAAGTTAATCAGATTCAGCATAGCGTCCAGATTGATTTCACCGAACTTCTTGCAATAACCATAGTAATCGTTATCCTGCTTATCCAGGCTTTGCCACAGTCCACCAATCTGACCACGAACACCCCAAACCGGATTGATATACTTGCCTACTGAAACATTGAAATTGAAAGTCGGAGTATTCATACCATCGTTGAAGACAGCCATACCGCCGACACCAACTCCTACAAAAATATTATCCGAACCTTTCTCGGTATAATATTTATCTTTTTCTTGCGCATTCATTGTCAAGCATGCACCTGCAAGTAACAATGAAGCCATTATAAATTTACTTTTCATTTTTCTCTCGGTTTAAAATATGACTTGACAAACTAATTAATCAGGAATTACGATACCACCACCGGCGTTGCCTGTACCATGACCGTGACCATGGTCATAACCATGACCGTGACCTGCAGGAGCGTGACCGTGACCCGGTATCTGCTGACTATGCTTCAGAGTGAAGAGAGTTGAATACTCTTCTGTAGTAACAGTAGCGATTACCTCTTTAGTAATAGTAGAACGGGTATCCGGAGTTTCTGTCACACGATAGAAAGTGTAAATTGTTTCAATAATAGTATAATCTACAAAAGCAATCGTTCTAGAGTGAGAATAAACAGGAACTTCATTTTTAGTCAACTGATTTTCTACATAAGTCTGATCCAAAGTATTGATAAATCCACCTATTTTACTTATTTCATCAAAATCTGTTGTTTTTATGTCTTTGTTTACAATCTTCGAACCTTGTTTATGAGTATATGTTACACTTCCATACCACCAGAAATCAGATTGATTTTCCAAATAATCAGACTCACCTTTCACATTTATAGTTTTACTTGGTTCTACTTCAATTGAAACGATAGGCTCGCTCGGGTCAACCGGTTCTTCCTGTTCAACAAGTAAAATAGTCGGTGTTAAAGTTGTATATTGTCCAGCAGCCAATGCAGGAACATTTACTGTTACACTTCCTTCAATATCATTATAAGTTGCTGTTACCTTAGAAGTAGTAGCTTCTATTGCGGGAGTTCCTTCGAAAATACCATTATTAGCTGGATCGAATACAATTTCAGCAGATGCAGTTACATCAATCACAGCCACTTTAGTCATATAAAGCACAACCGGTTTTACTTCAACACGTGCATTACCTACTTGCTTTTGCAAAATAATAGTAGGAGACATAGTTGCAGATTGTCCGGCAGCTAAAGCAGGAACATTTACACTAATAGTTGCAGATACACCTTCATAAGTAGCTGTAATTTTGGACAATGTAGCAGCTAATTCAGGAGCACCTTCAAATACACCACCATTTGCAGGATCGAATACGATTTCAGCTTTATCTGTAACGTCTGTTGTTACACCATCTGCAACATAAAGCACAACCGGCTTAATTTCAGCTTTGGCATTTACAGGTGCAGGTGCTTCTTTCTGAAGAATGATAGTAGTACTTAAAGTCAGATATTGACCAGCTTGCAAAGCAGGAACACTAACCTTAGCTGTATTGGTGATACCGTTATAAGAGGCTGTCACCGTAACTTCTTTAGCAGATAATCCTGGATTTCCTGTAAAAGTAGGACCTTCTGAATAAGAAATGGACGCAGCATCTGTTACATCTGTAGTTGAATTCTCATCAACATAAAGTACTGTCGGTCTAATTTCAGCTTGCGCATTAATCGGTTCAACGTTAACGTTGAAATCCTCTTTCTCGCAAGAAGTAAGAGTTGTAGCCAAAGCTACTACGGCCAGCGCAAACATTGCACCAATACCGTTCAAGAATTTCATTCTTTTCATCTCAATAATAAATTAAAAATTTAACAATTCTGACTTAATAAAATATGGATTAAAACTATTTTCTTTCATTATATTATCACTCGCCTCAGCTTTATACTGTTTATAGTATTGCTGTTCGTTACCTGCATTATACAAAATTCCAAAATTCCGCGAGAGCATCACCCTCGGCCAATGTTTAGTTCTTTTATACTTATAGGGAGGCAAGGCGACCTGAAAACGCCAACCACCATTGATATTGATCCCTTTTGCTTTCATCGCATAAAGTCCAATAGAGCAATAGCGAAAATGGCGTATGACTTCAAACTTCGCACCCACTTCCTTCTGCAGATACCGTTCTACCTTCAAGTTAAACTGCGTATTGTATTGAGGCCAATAAAAGCTTCCTCCAAGCGTCCAAGTAAAAGAGATAGTCGGATCGTAATGATAAGTAAATGCATCCCAATAACCGTTTCCGGTAGCTCCAACTCGTGCCAATAGGGAAAAACGCTCGTCTCTAAAACGATATGCCATATCCAAATCGACACCATATTGGTTTGCATTGAAAAATCCCGCCGTCAACTTACCAAAAACATTATATGGCAAGCGAAAACTTTGCGACACCGTCAAATGCCCCGGATGCACCACCTCTTCCAATCGTCCATATCCATCATTATAAACAGGAATCACTAACTGACCAGTAAGTTTCATTCCTTTCCACAACGACACTTCTATCGCTGGACTTAAGTCGAACAACGCCTGATAAATCTGCGTAATAATCAAGTTCTTGAACGACAGTTGAGGATAGACCAAAATATCAACCTTAAACAAAGAACTATTTTTCTTCTTAACCTTCCGCATCTTCTTCCAAGTGCCGCCCAAATCGTAACTTACGTGCCAATCACGGCGTTCACCTGTATATACACTATCTTCCCACACAGGCAGAAAGCAAAGAGAAATCTGAGGGATGTTGTTGTCCAAAACGATAATGCGACAAGGTTTCCCTTCAGGAAGCCCTATTTCACGAATCACATCTACAGCCTTCCCAATCCCCACTCCATTCAAACGGTATGCAGAGTTTTGCAAGGTATATATGCGTTCGTTGCCATCGTCCGCCCATCCAACATTTTCAAAGCCCATCTCAACTAAAGCGTCTACAGTCCTATCCCCATCCTGCGAAAACCCCTTCAAAGGGAATAAACAGAGAAGAAAGAACGCACTATAATAAACTATAAATCCTATAGTTGGGCGCTTAGTTGTATTAGAGCTATTACACCTCATTCGTTTAACTTTCGTATAACAAAAATACGGTGCAAAAATAAATACATTTTTAATAATACCAAAGAAAATCATATGAAAATTGGCCAGTCTGTATCTATTTTTTCACAGATCACATTATTTAGTCATTTAAAGGGAGTACATATCATGTGCTAATGCTATCCGAACCTATTTTTTATTCTAAATATAATCTCTTATACGCATAGCTAATTATTTTCATTTTCCTGATATTCATACAAAACAGTCACTTTATACTGGCCTACCACAACATTCTATCTTGATTTTCTTTTATTTCATTTCATTTTTCTATACGAGCCACAGTTTATTCCTAAACATTCATAAAGCTATTTCTTTTATTCAAAAACAGTGTAACATAAACTGCCTACAATAACATTTTAAGACTCCAACATTAAATATTAGTGCTTTCAATATAATTATTTTCTTCAAAATAGAAGGAGGCAATAATTGCTTTTCACTATGAAACAACTGTTCATACTTTTATGTTCACAGAAGATTCAAAACACTTCATAAAAAAAGCCCGTATTAATATACGAGCTTTACATTATCAATCCAAAGAGTATTCCCTGGAGATCCTATATATGCACCACCATGACTTGAAGTGAATTGGAGCAACAGATGCGTAGGAGTCTCATCAGGCTCTCCCCACGCCACTTCCTTAACCGGAACACTTTCACCCTTACTATTCACTGCATAACGTTCGATTACCTGCAAACGCATCATGTGAGGTTTATACGCAGGATCCCCCGTAATATCACCATACATAATGGCATACGTTGCATTATTGCGCCATTCATCAGTGGTCTTATAATAGCGAACAACCATTGTACCGATACGCTTGGCATAGATATTACCATCTTTATCTTCCCATCGCTTCTGCAAGAAAAGGTTTACCTCAGGAAAGTCTTTTCCCTCCACATCGGTAATGCGACTGAATCCTGTTGCACGAATACGCTTCTCACGGTCGGACATTTTCACTTTATAATCGAACTGAATAGCCACCGGTTTCTTAGTATAAGGTATACCCGAATCCAACATTTTTTGTGGATTCTTCGTTCCTTTGATAGGCTCGTGTACCTCGCCTAAAAACATGGATCCTGCAGCCAGCACAGTAATATCCACCAATCCAAAGACTTTTACACTCTCCATACGTGTATCCATGCGGGCGCAGAAACCATCTCCCCGTTGTTCAGGAAATACAGAGGTATTTGTCTTCGTAATTCCCGCTACACGTGCCATAACATTTGAAGTAGCCCATGGAGAGCCTCCCATATTCTTATATGCGCTATTGTCCGCAATTGTAGTAGTAGGGCCTATAGCATAAACATGTTTGGTCTCTCCACCAATAATACCCGATTCCTTAATCTGACGGTCAATCCACTGATCCATATTGCCAAAGGGAAGCATTTCTGTTGTATGCTGTTGGGCAGATACCATAGGACAGCTCAATGCAAACAACATCCCCCATCCCCATATTTTCTTTTGCAACATAATTCTCCTCCTTTCAATAACAGTTACTTTCTTTAAAGTTCATATCCCCACTGCTTCAACGCAAATCCCCAATTGTCCTGGACAAGCTGCACAGTGCGGTCATCATACTTATATTTATTCTTCTTATAACCCTTCTTTCCGCCTACATACTTTTCAATATCAGCACGCGAAGCAGCAAAACCTGGTATATTCAGTTCTTTATAGATATGTTCTGTCATCCCCATAGCATCAGCCTCGAAATCCTCAAATTTCACTTCAATCAGGTTGCCTGCAGGAATACACGACTTATCAGCCTCGTATTTATGATACAACTTGGCATATATCGACAATATATTCTGTTCGAGTTGTTCATTGCTGATATCCTGTAGTTTCAAAGGCTGAATTGTATTGGTAAAGAAACTACGCGTACTCTCGAAAACAGTATAAGGATTACGCATCAGATAGATAAATTTCGCATTGGGAAACATTTTCACCAATTCCTTTACACGTCCTGTATGAGGCGGATTCTTACTCAAGAACTGGGTACCATGGGTATTCCACAACGAAATCTTTATCAACTTGACAAAAGTCTCCTCAAAAACTTTCAATTCGGCATCTGTTATGTCGTCAAAAAGAAGATACTTGTCGGCATATTCTTGCTGATATTTTGGAAGAAACCAAAAGTTATAATAGGTATAGGGCATCATATTGGCCAAGGCAAACTCTTCTTCCTGAGGAAGATCGACAGCCAACTCCATATTATCAGTCGGACGTTTATCGGGCATCAGCCAGCTCATATTCTTCTTGAAAAAAGGCTGCCCCCACATCATCAGATGTGGAAATACTGTCTGATAAGTTGTATTGTAGCCAAAATGCTTATCGCACGAAAAAACGTTGTGAACAAAAGTAGTCCCACTGCGCCAATGTCCCAAGATAAATACAGGATCGTGCTCCAACGGTTTGTCGGCCAGCATCTTCTCATAGCGTCGGTCTTGCAAAGCGGACAACGGAGACAGCAAACGGCATACCGCCTTCGTCAAACGATACTTACCTTTATATGCAGCATCTATTTCCCTGCCTTCTGTTATGTCCTTAAAAGTCTTCCAGTCAGCACCTACCAATGTATTTATTGGTAATTTACTGAATTCTAATAATCCCATAAACTTTTCCTTATTTAATGACTTTTACTTCAATGCCTTGACGCTCCAGTTCTTTTACAGCCTTTTCGATGACTTCATATTGATCGGAAGCGATTCCCATCTTGGGCAAATTCAATACAGGTACCGATTCGTCCAGATGCATGTCCTTATCCTCTATCCGATCGATAATCATGCCGACTGCACTCGTATTGTTACTGATCGGATCAATCAGAATAAAAGAACCTGTAGCCTTGTTTTTCGAGTAAGGGTCGAAAAAGAGTTCTTTAGCCGTAGTCAATACCACACGTGCTATCTGATTCAACTGCATAGGCTCGTCTTTCTTGTCCAGTTGCCCGTTTTCTACAGAAAGATGTTCCATCGTATTGACATCTACCTTATACTTGATATTATCAATGCGTGTACGGCTCAAATTGGTAGTTTGTTTAATGAAAAACGATTTATTCATGTCCATCGGTTCTTCATCCATCCACACCATCATGGCTTCGAAATTGCGGTCCATAATAGGCATATTATCAGGATGAACCAGCATTTCACCTCTCGAAACATCAATTTCATCTTCTAAAGTAAGTGTTACCGACTGAGGAGGAAAAGCATACTCTAAATCTCCGTCATAAGTAACAATGCTCTTGATACGTGACTTTTTACCTGAAGGCAAAGCCATAACTTCATCTCCCTTGCGAACAACTCCCGAAGCAACCTTACCACTGAATCCCCGGAAATCAAGATTTGGACGCAATACATACTGAACAGGGAAGCGGAAATCATTCAAATTATGATCATTGTCAATATGCACCGTTTCCAAGAAGTCGAGCAAAGAGGTACCCTGATACCAAGGAGTACGTTCTGATTTTACAACCACATTATCACCTTCCAAAGCAGAAAGTGGAATACATGTCACATCAGGAATACCCAATGGAGTAACAAAGTCGAGATAGTCTTTCACAATCTTGTCGAAACACTCTTTCGAAAAGCCTACAAGGTCCATCTTGTTCACCGCCAATACTACATGTTTGATGCCCAGCAGAGAGACCAAAAAAGTATGTCGACGCGTCTGAGTAATAACGCCCGTGCGTGCATCGACCAAAATAATCGCAAGATTGGCAGTAGATCCGCCTGTAATCATATTACGAGTATATTGTTCATGCCCCGGAGTATCGGCAATGATAAACTTTCGATTGTTGGTAGAAAAATAGCGATAGGCCACATCGATGGTAATACCCTGCTCGCGCTCTGCCTTCAATCCATCTAGCAACAAAGCATAATCTATGTGCTCGCCAGCATTTCCCATTCTCTTGCTGTCACGCTCCAAAGCATCAAGTTGGTCTTCGTACAATTTCTTACTGTCGAACAAAAGCCGGCCTATCAAGGTAGACTTCCCGTCGTCTACCGAACCTGCGGTTAAGAAACGAAGCAGATCTTTCTGTTCATCCTTATCCAAGAATGCCTTTATATCTAAATTATTCTCCATTTTCTTTCATCTTAATAGCCAAAATCCTTAAAAATAACCTTCGCGTTTCTTCTGCTCCATGCTGGCTTCCTGATCGAAGTCTATCACACGTGTAGTACGTTCGCTCTTGGTAGTAGTCATCATCTCTTCTACGATTTTCTCTATCGTATCAGCATTACTTTCTACCGCGCCTGTCAACGGCCAACAGCCCAACGTACGGAAGCGCACCATACGCATCTTGATTTTATCGCGATATTGTTCGGGTAAGCGGTCGTCGTCGGCCATAATCAGATTACCGTCTATCTCTACACAAGGACGTTCCTTGGCGAAATACAAAGGCACAATAGGAATATTCTCCAAACGGATATATTGCCAGATGTCTAACTCCGTCCAGTTGCTCAATGGGAAGACACGAATACTCTCGCCTTTATGCACACGGGCATTATATATATCCCACAATTCGGGTCGTTGATTCTTCGGATCCCACTGATGGAAGCGGTCACGGAAAGAAAAGATACGCTCTTTGGCACGCGACTTTTCCTCATCACGACGTGCTCCACCAAATGCTGCATCGAATTTATACTTATCGAGCGCATGAAGCAAAGCCTGCGTTTTCATCAAGTCGGTATGCACCTTACTACCGTGCGTAAAGGGGCCTACTCCTGCCCGGAAAGCCTCCATATTGCTCTCAACAATCAGATTCCATCCGTACTTCTTGGCATATTCATCGCGGAACTGGATCATTTCCTTAAACTTCCACTTCGAGTCGATATGCATCAGCGGGAAGGGTACCTTACCCGGATAAAAAGCCTTCTCGGCCAAACGAACCATGACGGACGAATCCTTACCGATGCTATATAACATCACAGGATTCTCGAACTCGGCAGCCACTTCACGTATGATGTGAATCGATTCAGCCTCAAGTTCCTTCAAATGACTTAACTTATAACTTTCTTCCATTTTATACTATTTCTTCTGAATTCTTGGTAAAACAAGCTCCAACAGGCGATTGACCGACTCTTCCAGGCTCAACAACGATGTGTCGAGTGTCAGAGCTGGATGCACCGGTGCTTCAAATGGAGCAGATATTCCTGTAAAGTTTTTAATCTCACCACGGCGTGCTTTGGCATAAAGCCCTTTGACATCCCGCCGTTCACACTCCTCAAGCGGAGTGCTAACATATATCTCCAGAAAGTCTTCCTTTCCTATAATGTTGGCAGCCATTTCGCGAATATCATTGTTAGGGCTGATAAAAGCGGCGATTGTCACAATGCCCGTATCAATAAACAGTTTGGATACCTCAGCTATACGACGGATGTTTTCCACCCGATCTGCCTCCGAAAAACCCAGATTGTTATTAATACCCGAACGGATGTTATCACCATCCAATATGCGACACAGTAACCCTCGCTTGTGCAATTCACGCTCCAACGCTATGGCAATGGTACTTTTACCCGATCCGCTCAGGCCTGTAAACCAAACCATCACCCCGTGTTGTCTTAAAAGCGATTCTTTATCCTGCCTTGTCAGCATTCTGTCAAAGATAGGATATATATGATTTTCATCCTCTGTCATAATCCTTACGAATTAAAATGGCCAAATCAATGGCACAAGAAAAATTGAAATTAAGAATGTAATAATATTCAATGGTAAACCAATACGTACAAAATCTGTAAACTTATAATTTCCTATACCTTGCACAATCAGGTTAGTCTGATATCCAATCGGAGTAGAGAAACTGGCCGACGCTGCCATACAGATCACAACAAAAAATGGCATCGGATCGACTCCCAATTGAGAAGAAATAGACAATGCTAACGGAAATGCCAAAGCCGCCGCCGCATTATTAGTAATCAGTTCTGTAAACAAATTCGTTATGATGAACACTGCTGCCAGTAATACTTGAGGACCATAATGCTCGGTCATACCTATGATATAGCTTGCCACCGCATCAGCCACTCCCGAATTGACCATTGCCTTGCTGATCGCAAAAGCACAAGCAATCGTTATCAGGATATCCCACGAAATGTACTTCGTATATTTGCGAGCAGGGAAAATCTTCGTCCATGCCATAATAATAGTAGTCACAGAAACAAAGAAGAACATATCTAATTTTATTTCAGGAAACATTTCTTTCACAATAGGCAATTCGCCTACGGTAGCTCCTACAATCATCAGAATCAACAACGTCAGGGCAAACCACCGTTTCCTTTTGCTAGGAACAGGCTCTGTATCTTTGCCATTGGCCAAGAGCACAAAGACTGAAGATTCACCCCACGTCTGCACAAACGAGTCATCGGCCATCAACACAAGCGTATCTCCTTCACGAAAATGTTCTCCTTCCAGATTTCGGGCAATGCTCTGGCCATTACGCTTTATTTCCTTGACCTCCGCGCCATAATGCCGTTTGAAGTTGAAGTCCTTTAACTTTTTATTAATACCAGGGAAACGAGCGCCCAACACGACCTCGACAGTATGCAAATCACTGTTATGTTCTTCGGCCTCTTCTTCATCCTTCACAGCATCTTTACGCGTATCTGGCAATAGTTTAGAAGAGAAAAGCAACAGATAAATGATTCCTGCCACTGCAATGAATATACCTACTTTTCCCAACTCAAACATCGTAAATCCTTCGTGCCCCGACTCAAGTATCATACCATGCACTACCAGATTTGTCGACGTACCTATCAACGTACAGATACCTCCTAAAATCGTAACATAAGAAAGCGGTATCAGAAATTTCGTAGCAGGCAATTTCACCGATTCGGCCCAACGCTTAATAATAGGTGCAAAAATAACCACTACCGGTGTGTTATTCAAAAAAGCCGATATAAATGATATGGTAGGCAACATACGCAATTGTGCCTTGAAAACAGTGGTTTTCCCCTGTGGAAGCAATCGTTTGATAAGCTGCCCCAATGCACCCGACTGACGAATTCCTTCACTTACCAGAAAAAGCATCGCTACCGTTATCATCCCTTTGTTACTGAAACCTTCAAGCATTTCTTTCGGAGTCAGAATACCTGCACAAAGGAATAATACGACAACTGAAAATAAGATCATGCCCGGGCGCATTTTATCCAACACCAAGGCAATCACCATCCCAACCAGGGCCAAAAGCACAAATGCAATTTCAAATGTCATACAATCACTATTTTATTTCACGTTCATGTTTCTTCTCTACCACAAACCAAGGATTAAGCAAATCCTGTTTATTGTATTGCAAAGGAAGATCGGTTTCTGCCTGATAAACTTCCATTCCTGCAGCGCTTGCAATGGCATGTCCGGCAGCAGTATCCCATTCCATTGTAGGGGCAAAACGCGGATATACATCAGCACGACCTTCGGCAACCAGACATATCTTCAGCGAGCTACCTATCGATACCAGTTCCAAATCGCCATGCACGGCACGCATTTTATCGATATAATTTTCGGTTTCGGAAGTCAGATGAGAGCGAGATGCCACCATCACAAAATTGGTACGAGAAATGCTTTTATCCGGCAAACGCACGGCTTCGCTTGTCAAGTCGTCCAAGCTTTTGTGATCCAAGTCTTCTATTCCTTCTATCTTATAAGCTCCCAATGTATCTTCCGCAAAATAAAGAACTTTCTTCACTGGAACATAAATGACTCCCATCACAGGTTTTCCTTTAGAGACCAACGCTATATTTACCGTAAACTCTCCATTTCTCTTGATAAACTCCTTAGTTCCATCAAGTGGATCCACAATCCACAAAGTCTCCCAGCCGTTTCTCATTTCAAAAGGCAAACTTTTACCTTCTTCGCTCAATATAGGGAAAGGAGTATCTTTCAAGATTTCCACAATTGTCTCGTGAGCTTTTCTGTCGGCTATCGTTAAAGGTGAATTATCTGCTTTCCTCTCGACCTGAAAATCCGATGACGGATCATTATAAATGGAGAGTATCTGTCCTCCTGCCCGCAAGGCAGCTTCAATAGCGTTCAAAATATAGTGTTGTTCCATCGCTTTCATATCTTATTCTATGATAAAGCACAAAAGTAGAAAACTTTCCCCGTAAGGAAAGTTTTCTACTTCATTTTATAACTTCTTTTAATATTATACAAACTCTTGTGCTGCCTTGGTATCATTGAGCCTCAGCCCATTCCTTAGCACCACGCTCCTTCAGCTTGGCAGTAAAGGCACGTGCTTTCTCCATTGCTGCTTTTTCATCTTCAGGAGAAGCATAAGCATGTTTGTAGCCCTTGATTTTATCCCATTCGCCACGGGTGAAATCGGGTATTGCTACCGAAGCACAATTGTTATCCATTGACAACTCGCCCAATTCGGCCAAACAGCACCATTCTGCCAGATCGTATACATCCATATCCAGCGGCAAACCGTTTTGGAGGCAATATACCAAACGGCTATCCATAATAAAGTCCATACCTCCATGTCCACCAACTTCTTTTGCCATTTCACCATATTTCTTCAGGATAGGATGCTGATATTTTTCTACCAATGCATCCATTTCTGCTTTCGGCATAAAACCATGTGAATTCAGATTATCCACCTTCGGAGCAACGCCTGATGCCTTCATCTGGTCAGCATCCAACGCATATCCTTCAACCGGATATTTATTGGCGAAGCCCTTGGTTCCTGTCAGCTGATAGAGACGATTGTAAGGCTGCGGCGTCATCACGTTATGTTGAATTTCGATCACCTTGCCTTTTTCCGTACGAATCAATGTTGTTGTGTGATCACCATTGCGGAAGTCTTCGCACGGCTGTTTTGTTCTTTCCTCTACTAACGCCTTACCTACCACCGACTTCGTATCCATAGCAACCAGCGTTTTCATACGATCGCCACGATGAATATCCAATGCTTGTGCTACTGGGCCCAGACCATGTGTCGGGTATACATCACCACGATGTTTCATATTATACTCCAAGCGCCAGCCCAACTTATCGCTTTCTCCATTCTTCCAATAATAATCCCAGAAAGCGTCCAGATTGTGAATGTATGCTCCCTGCGCACGGATCACTTCACCAAACACGCCCTGCTGAGCCATGTTAAGCGTATTCATTTCGAACCAGTCGTAGCAACAATTCTCCAATATCATACAATGCTTGCGTGTTTTCTCGCTCATATCAATCAGTGTCCAGCAATCTTTCAGATTCATCGCCGAGGGCACTTCTATCGCCACATTCTTTCCATTCTCCATCGCACACAATGCTACGGGGAAATGATGAAGCCAGTCGGTAGCAATATAAACCAAGTCGATATCATCACGCTTGCACAATTCTTCATAGCCTTTCTCGCCATAATAAACAGCGGCTTTCGGCATTGATGCATTCTTCAAGTATTTCTGGCAAGCTTCTGCTCTTTCTTTCTCATAGTCGCACAGGGCTACAATCTCCACACCCGGGATGTATGTAAAGCGCTCTACTGCACCAGGGCCACGCATACCCAATCCAACGAAACCTACACGTACAACTTCCATTTTCGGAAGAGCCAGACCAATCACACTCTGTTGTCCTGCCGGACGCTCAGGAGTCTCAACCACAATAGTACCTTTATCCCAGCTCCATTTTGTACCATTTTCCGATACTTGCTGTTCTGCTGTTTTCGTGTTATTGCAAGCAGTTAATGCCAAGCATGCACACAACACCAAAAAACCGATTTTTCTCATACAAATTTATTTTTTAGGGTGAATAATCAAACAACTGCCAAAAATACGTTTTTTTTCTTAAATACAGAATTATTAGAAAATAAAAAAGCGGCAACTTCCCAGTCACCGCCCCGATATGAAAGGTTTTCAACCCTTTCTATAAAATTACCAAAAAGAATTTCTGTTATTAGTTGATGCGATACAGCAACCAAGATCCTTGGAAATCATCACGATTAGGATACTTAGCCTTGAAAGCGTCGCGAGCCTTAGCGGCCGATGCTCTGTCGGCAAATGTGCTTACAACAACACGATACATAGCTTTCTCCGAATTGAATACAATGATAGCGTTATATCCTTCTTTATCCAAGAAGCTCTTCAGATTATCCGCATTGGCTTTTACTCCAAAGCTTCCGCACACTACGCTGTAATCCTTTAAGCCATTTTCATTGCCTGTTACAACTGTAACTTTCTCCTGACGTACATCAGCCGCCGGTGCACTTTCTACCACCTTCGTTTCTACAGGGGCGCTTACCACCGGAGCAACTTCTTCTGCCGGAGTTACATTCTGGCTATCAGCCAATTCCTGCTGTTTAGCTTTCTCGTAGGCCTTTTTATAAGCACTTTCACTCGACTTACAGGAGGAGAATGCCAATAGCACGCACACTCCCATACCTAAAACTGCTAATTTTCTCATCTTCTTATAGTTTTTTATTTAATAACAATCATCCTTAGTGTTCAAAATTGGCGGCAAATTAATAGAAAAATCGCCATCTTTCAAAGGATAATGCACAAAAAGTGCAAAGTTCCTTCATTTAAGGAGCAAAGGTACGCCAATAACCTCAAATGCAGGTATGGCAATCCCGTTAAATAACATTAAACATAAGCAGAACTTACAAATCTGCCACAAAAAAACGACCGAAACAGAAGAAACTTCAAAAAAAAACATTAGTTTTGTAGCTATAGAAACCTAATAAAAAGAAAGGAGTATAGTATGAAAGGATTAAATGTTTTAGCAGCTTTTTTAGGCGGTGCAGTAGTAGGTGCAGCCGTTGGTATTCTATTCGCTCCGGAAAAGGGAGAAGACACCCGTCAGAAGATTGCAGATATTCTGCGTAAGAAGGGCATCCGCCTGAATCGAAACGAAATGGAAGATCTGGTCGACGAAATTGCTTCTGAAATAAAAGCAGAGGCAGCTGAATAAGAATCATTCTAATAAAAGACAAAAGCCATCATGTTTGCAGACGATAAAAGCATTGAAAACATACAGCAACTGTTTATTGAGTTCAAGAAATATCTGGAGTTGCAAAAGCAATACACCAAGCTGGAGATCACCGAAAAGCTGACCGTATTGCTTTCCACGCTCATACTGGTGCTGACGGTTATCATACTAGGCATGGTGGCTTTGTTTTACCTATCCTTCACAATCGCCTACATGCTGACTCCCTACGTGGGAGGCGTAACGACAAGCTTCGGCATCATCGCTTGCTTCCACGTTCTGCTCATCGTGCTGCTTATCAGCTTCCGAAAAACGATCATCATCAACCCCATGCTGAAGTTTATCGCAGGGCTATTCTTTGACAAAACAACCAATAACGACAAATAACAGGCTATGGATCAAAACAATACACCCACCCCTCCGCTGACACTCGAAAGCATCGCACAGCAGAAGAAAGAACTGCGCCAGGCCATTCTTCAGCAAAAAGAGGTTATGACTGAGCTAACCCGCAGCCTCGTTGCACCACTTGCCCCTGCCACAAGCAAGACGGGCGCCATCATGCGAGCCTTCAATACGGGCATGGCTGTATTCGACGGAGCCATGATGGGGCTGAAGCTCATGAAAAGGCTCAGAAGATTCTTAAGAAAATACTAAGAAACTGTTTTGAATTGATTTAAGAATAA
>NZ_FR883061.1:0-941 GCF_000435115.1 Bacteroides sp. CAG:633
CCTGGTTCAGGCCCATGCCGTCGCCAATGAAATAGAATACATACTTTGCCTGCTGGGCCTGTGCCACGACGGCCAGCAACATGAAGAGCATTAAATACGTCAATCGTTTCATAGATAGTGCTGTTAGTTAATGATTAGAATGGTTTTGTTGAACAGCAAAGATAA
This sequence comes from Bacteroides sp. CAG:633, assembly GCF_000435115.1. Classification (NCBI taxonomy): domain Bacteria; kingdom Pseudomonadati; phylum Bacteroidota; class Bacteroidia; order Bacteroidales; family Bacteroidaceae; genus Bacteroides; species Bacteroides sp. CAG:633. The sequence goes on from NZ_FR883061.1 coordinate 166, forward strand.
CGATTTTGCTTGATTGACGGTGTGACAAGCGTATTAAATTCAGCAAAAGCTGACCTGCACCGTTTGCAGATGGAGGAAGGACGGGAAGCATGCAAAAAAAGGGTGTATCCGTCACGGACACACCCTTCGTCTTGTTTAACATTCAATTTTACATGAAAAAACATTCTTTCAATCTCAGCTATTTAGGATAGCTACAGTATCTGAAGCAATCATCAGTTCCTCATCGGTAGGGATGACTACTACTTTCACTTTCGAATCTTCGGTCGAGATAACCATTTCCTCGCCACGTACTTTGTTCTTCTCGGCATCGAGCTTCACGCCCATGTATTCGAGGCCTTCGCAGGCACCCCAGCGGGCCGAAGCCTGGTTCTCGCCCACACCGCCGGTGAAGACGATGATGTCCACGCCACCCAGTGCGGCAGCATAGGCACCGATGTATTTCTTAATGCGGTAGAAGTACATGTTCTCGGCCAGGATAGCGCGCGGATCGCCCGCTGCAACAGCGTTTTCGAGGTCGCGCATGTCGCTCGACTTGCCGAAGATACCCATCACACCGCTCTTCTTGTTGAGCAGGTTCGAGATGCCCTGTGCGTCGAGTCCTTCTTTCTCCATGATGAAGCTGACAGCACCGGCGTCGATGTCGCCACTGCGTGTACCCATCATAAGGCCTTCGAGCGGAGTGAGACCCATGCTGGTGTCTACGCACTTACCGTCCTTGATGGCAGTGATGGAACCACCGTTACCGATGTGGCAGGTGATGATGCGCAAGCCTTCGG
>NZ_FR883061.1:950-5015 GCF_000435115.1 Bacteroides sp. CAG:633
GATGATGCGCAAGCCTTCGGGTTTCACGCCCAGGAACTCGCATACGCGCTGCGATACGTAGCGGTGTGAGGTTCCGTGGAAGCCGTAGCGACGCACGCCGTACTTCTGGTACAGTTCGTAGGGAACGGCGTACATGTAGGCGTAGTCGGGCATGGTCTGATGGAAGGCGGTGTCGAAGACGCCAATCTGCGGCACGTTGGGCAGGATGGCTTCGATGGCATGAACGCCTTTCAGGTTGGCGGGGTTGTGCAGCGGAGCCAGGTCGTTGCAGGCAGTGAAGGCATCGAGCACTTCCTTCGTCAGCAGTACCGACTTGCTGAACTTTTCGCCGCCGTGCACCATGCGGTGGCCTACGGCATTGATTTCGTCGAGCGACTTGATGGCTCCGTACTCGGGGCTGGTCAGCGTGTTGAGGATGAACTCTACGCCTACGGTGTGTTCGGGGATGTTTTTCTCCAGAATCTTCTTTTCGCCGTTGGGCAAAGTCAGCTTCAGGAACGAGTCGGGCAAGCCGATTTTCTCGATACCGCCCTGTGCGATAACCGACTTGCTGTCCATGTCGAACAGCTTATATTTGATGGATGAACTTCCGCAGTTCAGAACTAAGATTTTCATAAAGAATTAAGAATTAAAAATTAAAAATGAATAACGGATGGGCGGTTGAACGCCGCGCCAATCCGCGTCAGCAAACCGTAATTACTTGCCTTCCTTGGCTGCGATGGCCTGGTTGGCAGTGATGGCGATCATGCGGTAAACGTCCTCGATAGAGCATCCGCGCGACAGGTCGTTCACAGGGCGTGCGATACCTTGCAGGATGGGACCTACGGCGTCGGCATGACCCAGACGCTGAACGAGCTTGTAGGAGATGTTACCTACTTCGAGGCTGGGCACAACGAGTACGTTGGCATGTCCGGCGATGGACGAACCCGGAGCCTTGCTGGCACCTACTTCGGGCACGAGGGCGGCATCGGCCTGCAATTCGCCGTCGATGGCGATGTCGGGAGCCATTTCTTTGGCTATCTTCAGAGCCTCGACTACCTTGTCTACTACTTCGTGCTTGGCCGAACCTTTGGTCGAGAAGCTCAGCATGGCCACTTTCGGATCGAGTCCGGCAACGGCGCGTGCGGTGCGTGCGGTGCAGACGGCAATCTGTGCCAGCTGTCCGGCATCGGGCACGGGTGTTACGGCTACGTCGCCCATGACGAGGACACCGTTCTTACCGTATTCGGGAGCGTGAGTGAGCAACAGCATGGCGCCCGATACGCAGGTGATGCCCGGAGCGGTCTTGATGATCTGCAGGGCAGGACGCAGTACGTCGCCCGTCGTGTTGCGAGCACCGGCCAGCTGACCGTCGGCGTCGCCATTCTTTATCATGAGGCAGCCCAGGTAGAGCGGGTCGAGCACCAGCTTGCGGGCTTCTTCGATGGTCATGCCTTTCTTCTTGCGCAGTTCGCAGAGCAACTGTGCGTACTCTTCCATCTTAGGATGGTTTGCGGGGTCGATGATGGTGGCTTTACCGATGTTGCCCAAGCCCCACTCTTTGGCGCAGGCTTCGATTTCGGCCGGGTTACCCAGCAGAATCAGGTCGGCTACTCCGTCTGTCAAAATCTGGTTGGCAGCTTTCAAGGTGCGTTCTTCGGTTCCTTCGGGAAGAACAATGCGTTGGCGGTTTGCTTTGGCGCGCTCAACGATTTCGTTAATTAATCTTTGCATGATAATATATAGTGTATAAGAATAACCGGAAGTAATCTGTGTAATTCACGCTGCAAAATTACACAATTTTGCAACATCAACATTGCAATTCGAGGCTATTTTACGGGAGAAACGTCAAATATTGGAAAATTTAACACAAGCCGCCGACGGCCGACGACCGCGCTTCGGGGGCGCGAGCCGTGCAGGTGTCGCTCGTGAGCCATGCAAGTGTCTCTCGCGAGCCGTGCAAGTGTCTCTCGCGAGCCACACAAGTGCGCCACAAACGATAACTTTTTCCCCTCCCGACGGCACAACCGACCGATAGAATCGCTACCTTTGCAGCCGTTTTCAGTATAAACGCCCGACGGGGAGCGACTCCGCCGGAGCGAAATGTACAATAAGGTATTACTTTTTTTTAGCTTAACAGTATTATGATTCGTCAATGCGCCATCCTCTTCGGATGCCTTGCCTTGGGTGAACTGATTGTCTGGCTGACGGGCGTCAAACTGCCGTCCAGCATCATCGGGATGCTGCTGCTCACCCTCTTCCTGAAACTGGGTTGGATCAAGCTGCACTGGGTGCAGGGCATGTCCGACTTTCTGGTAGCCAATCTGGGATTTTTCTTCGTGCCGCCCGGCGTGGCACTGATGCTCTACTTCGACGTCATCGCCGCCGAGTTCTGGCCCATCGTCATTGCTACGGTAGCCAGTACCGCCCTGGTACTTGTCTCGACCGGCTGGGTACACCAGCTTCTGCACCGTTATTTCCATCGTCATCCCTTAACCCGTAAACAGAAATGAATTATCTCGAAAACAACTTTTTCCTGTTGGCCGTCACCTTCGGCGTCTTCTTCCTGTCGAAGCTGTTGCAGAAGAAGACCGGCATCATGCTGCTCAACCCCATCCTGATTACCATTGCCGTGCTCATCATCTTCCTGAAGATGGCACACATCGAATACTCCACCTACAACGAGGCGGGCCACCTCATCGAGTTCTGGCTGAAGCCGGCCGTCGTGGCCTTAGGCGTGCCCCTATACCTGCAATTAGAGACCATCAAGAAGCAGATTCTGCCCATCATCCTGTCGCAGCTGGCCGGATGCGTGGTGGGCGTCGTGTCCGTCGTGCTCATTGCCAAACTGATGGGTGCCTCGAACGAAATCATCTACTCGCTGGCGCCCAAGTCCGTCACTACCCCCATCGCCATGGAGGTGGCCAAGTCGCTGGGTGGCATCCCCTCGCTGACGGCAGCCGTCGTTGTCTGTGTAGGTCTGCTGGGCGGCATCCTCGGTTTCCGGATGATGCGTCTGACGGGCGTGCAAAGTCCCATGGCGCAAGGCCTTTCGATGGGAGCCGCCGCACACGCCGTAGGCACCTCGGCCGCGATGGACGTCAGCCGCAAGTACGGCGCCTTCGCCAGCCTGGCCCTGACGCTGAACGGCATCTTCACCGCCCTGTTCACGCCGACGCTGCTTGAGTTGTTGGGGTTGCTGTAGAGCGACGCTCCGCAGAAGAAAACAAAAAAAGAGAGAGGGTGTGCCAGCATTAAGAGATATCATCTTAATCTGACACACCCTCTCTGTGTGCAGGCGAACTTACCGAACGCCCTTTCGGGCCATTAGCCCGTATACGAGTGTGAAGCCCAGCGGACGCTGTCCGTTACAGTCCGCTGAAGCTGATGCCGTCGAATACCAGCGAAGGGATGCGCCACGAACGGTTCAGCATGGCATCGTTGCCCACCTCGACCAGCGAGCTCCACAGCTGCACCATGTTGCCCGTGACGTTCATTTCGTTGACGGGTTGCGTCAGCTTGCCGTTCTCGATCAGGAAACCTTCGATACCGTACGAGAAGTCGCCCGAGCTGCTGTTGCTGTTTCCGCCGTTCAGTCCCGTCACCAGGATACCGTTCTGTACGTCGGCCACCAGTCCGTTCAGGTCCTTGTTGCCCGGCTCCAGAATCAGCAGCGACGGCGAACTGATGGTAGGTGCCACGCCCATCTTCTTGGCGTTGTAAGTATCGATGAAGTAAGTCTTCAGTACACCCTTGTCGAAAATGAAGCGCGGTTCAGTGGCCACACCTTCCGAGTCGAAGTAGCGGGCACCGTTGGCTCCTATCAGATGGGGTTCGTCCTTCAGCGTCAGCTTCGTGGAGCCTACCTGCTGGTTCAGCTTGTCGAGCAGGAACGAGTTCTTCTGCTGCAACGACGAGCCATAGAGGGCACTGAGCATCGGGCTAAGCAGACTGCCCGAAGTCATGGGGTCCAGCACCATGGTGTATTTGCCCGACTTCGCCTTCCGCTGCCCCAACTTACGCAATACCCGTTCCAGCGCCTTAGAGCCGATGCCGGTCTTCGGCAACTGGTCGTAGAAGAGGCTG
>NZ_FR883062.1:0-2750 GCF_000435115.1 Bacteroides sp. CAG:633
ACTCTTCTCGCTCGAAGAAGCTGCACAGAAGGGTACCATCGTCTGCATGCTGCTGTCCGATGCTGCCCAGATTGCCGTATGGCCCAAAATCAAGCAGTACCTGACTCCGGGCAAGGCTCTGTACTTCTCTCATGGTTTCGGCATCACTTATAAGGAACGCACTCACATCATTCCTCCCGCCGACATCGATGTAATCATGGTAGCACCTAAGGGTTCGGGTACGTCTTTGCGTACGATGTTCCTCGAAGGCCGTGGTCTGAACAGCTCGTATGCCGTTTATCAGGATGCAACAGGTCGTGCAAAAGACCGTACGCTGGCATTCGGCATCGGTATCGGTTCAGGTTATCTGTTCGAGACTACTTTCAAGCGCGAAGTTTATTCCGACCTGACCGGCGAACGCGGTTCGCTGATGGGTGCCATTCAGGGTCTGTTGCTGGCACAGTACGAAGTGCTGCGCGAGAATGGTCATACACCTTCCGAAGCCTTCAACGAAACCGTTGAGGAACTGACTCAGTCGTTGATGCCCCTCTTTGCCAAGAACGGTATGGACTGGATGTATGCCAACTGCTCTACTACCGCCCAGCGTGGTGCTCTCGACTGGATGGGCCCGTTCCACGATGCCATCAAGCCGGTTATGCAGAAGCTGTACGAGAGTGTGAAGAGCGGTAACGAAGCTCAGATCTCCATCGACAGCAACTCTCAGCCCGACTACCGCGAGAAGCTGAATGCCGAACTGAAAGCCCTGCGCGAAAGCGAAATGTGGCAGACTGCTGTGACGGTACGCAAGCTCCGTCCGGAGAATAACTAAAGTCATTTAGCATTATAAAACAGGGGAATGCCCCGGCGTGCGTTGCACGACCGGGGCATTCTTGTTTTATGGGGGAAGCGTTTTGATATGTCTCCTCTTATAGTTTCTAATCTATCCCATCATTCCGGTAGTTAGCTCATGTTCCAAAAACGAGTAGACATAGTTGGAACTTTGGAAGTATAGTCCAGTTTCAGGATTGGATAGTTTGGCGTAAGTGTCCGATGTATACAGAGTGTCTACTGCGTCAATGAATGTCATGCCTTGTTTTTTAACGAGCAGTCTGATGAGGTCTGCTGCTACATGTTCTATCATGTAATCAATGTCGGTCATAATTTTCTAAGTTTTGAGATATTTCAGATCGCCATTTTCCAATAGGGACTCATCAAATTCAAATATGGTTATTACAGGATTACCGCCCACAGTCAGTGCTCTGAATCTGGCAAGCTCTTCTGCTTGATTTTGATTGTCTGATAGATAGAATCCCCGTCCAAAGTCTTTGCAGGGTTTGGATTTATAGAGGTCTATCTTCTCGATTTCAATATTGCTGCCGTGATATAGTTTCATGTAATGGCTCCTCCCTGACGATTTAAATAATGGGTCAATGAATCCAAAGCTTCGTCAAAACTGAGTGTATGCATGATGTTGTAATGCTCGTCTACAAGTTTGATACCGCCGAAACGTTTGATGTATCGGTAGGCTTGCATTTTATTCAGTCCGTTACGCTCGGCAAAATGTGAAATGAGAGAGAGCAGATATTCCGCTTTATCCCGGATGATGCTATGTTCTACAACGATGTCCATAGTGCTTTTATCCAATGGTTGCTTTGGCAAAAATAGCGAAAAATTGTTTGCTTTATTATATTTCCCTCATTATTTTCATGCTCGGATATTTTTGAGGATAAGATTGAAATTCTATCATTTCTGCCACACTTGCATTACATCTGTTCCACACCTGCAATCCGTTTGTTCGACACTGGTGTGGCTCGTGCAGAATGCTTGTGTTGTTCGGCGGGGGTAAAGTGGTATAAAACATCTCTCCAGACATTTGATTTCTTTTATCCGGAAATACCTTTCACGCTTTTACCGTCTTGCATTGGGTTGGTATTCAGGTGTGTTTATAGACTATAAAGCGTCTAGTTCAATTGGGTAAAGACATCTACTAACTACTACGTTACGAGTGCAACAGTTACTGCACTTGTAGTGCAATAACTACTGCACTGTGAGTGCACAGCCTACTGCACTATCAGTGCAGTAACTGTTGCACTGTTTTTACATAACTGTTGGCTGATTGGTACACTATTGCTTGATGTGCTCCAGCAGCTTCTTGTAGAACGCATGCCGGCTCAGTGTGGCGGCTTCGCCTAGAATGACCAACTTCATGCGGGCACGGGTCATGGCTACGTTCATGCGGCGCAGGTCGGAGAGGAAACCTATCTGACCTTCTTCGTTGGCACGGACCAGGCTGATGAAGATGACGTCGCGTTCCTGACCCTGAAAACCATCTACGGTGTTGATGCTCATCAGGTCGCGGTAGGGGCGGAAGACGGCACTGCCACGCAGCTTGCTGCGCAGGTATTGCACCTGTGCCTTGTAGGGCGATATGATGCCGAAGTCGATGCGCTCGTCCAGGATGCGCTGTCCGCCGATGCGGGCGATGTATTTCTCTAATTCGCTGAGCAGCAGGTCGGCTTCCTGCCGGTTGATGCGGCCGAAACTTTCGCCTACGAACTCTTCCTTGAAGTCCATTTCCGAGGTGTCAATCCACGAGATGGGTGTGTCCCAGTCGAGGATGCTGCGGTGGCGTACGCTGGGGTCGGCCTGCAGTTGGCCGTCGTAGAACCAGTCGGACGAGAAGCGCATGATGGCTTCGTTCATGCGGTATTGCGTGGTGAGCAGGGAGACCGTGTCGGGCTTGCGGGCAACGACGGTTTCCATCAGCGTAC
>NZ_FR883063.1:0-1647 GCF_000435115.1 Bacteroides sp. CAG:633
TAGTCAATACGCCAATTTTGGAAGCTTACCGAAAGGGCAGTATCGTTTTATCATGTCCACCGAGATCTACAGTACGCTCAAGGAGGACAAGGTTGTTGCAGAAGCCGCGATCCGTTCGGGCATCTCCAAGGGAAGCATCAATGCTGCCTGGGAAGCCATAGGCGACGTGATACGTGCCTGGGCGACGGAGGGTCACTCGGTTGCTATTCCCGGACTCGGTACGATGCGCTTCGGCGTACAGGCCACTTCGGTGGAGAACGTCGAGGACGTGGGTACCGGACTGATCACCACCCGCAAAGTGATTTTCACACCCAGCACCGTGATCAAGGACGAACTGAAGAATACGTCCATCAACATCACTTGCTACGACAAGGACGGAAACGTCATCAAGCAGGTCACTTCTACCGACCCGGGTACCGTGGACGAAGGTGATCCTGAAGTGCCCGGTGGCGGCGGTGGCGGAGGAGGTGAAGATCCGCTGGGCTAAGGCCTCACCCCTGGCCCCTCTCCCAAGGAGAGGGGAAAGGGGAAGATACCACTGAGGATAGTTCTTTAGTTAAAAATGAAGAACAAGAAAATGAAGACTATTCCTTAGCGTTCAAATAAAAGAGGTTTTGAGCGAAGCTAATTAAGAATGAAGAATGAAGAATGAAGCCAATACATTGGCTACGCTCAACTCTAAACTCTTTACGCTCAACCTTAAACTCTCAACTCTCAACTCTCAATTCTCAATTATCCATTCTCCATTATCCATTAAATTCACCATTAACCATTAACCATTAACCTTTTTCTTACTATGGACGAACCTAATTCTCAAAAAATCACGTGGAAAACAATTATTCATGCCATTATTCAGGCGGCTATTGCGGCGCTGACGGCACTTGGTATCAGTAGTTGTGCCCAACTCTAACTTTTGTTGACCTTATGATTACCGAATCTTATCCTTTGATGTCTGGCGGAGAAGAAGTGCGAAACGAGCGCGAACTTCTCCGCCGGGTGGAGGACGGCACTTTGATGAATGGGGCGGACTCGGTCCGCTTCATTGTCATTCACTGCTCTGCCACCCGTTGTGACCGTGACTATACGGTGGAACAGCTGATGCGCGACCATAAGGCGCGTGGCTTCCGTACCATTGGTTATCATTTCTATATCCGTCGCGACGGGACTGTGACCCGTCACCGGGGTTTGCTGGAGGTGGGGGCGCATTGCCGGCCCTACAACCGTTGCAGCATCGGTATCTGTTACGAGGGCGGACTGAACGAGCAGGGACGTCCTGCCGATACCCGCACCGCGGAGCAGAAAATGCAGCTGATGGAGCTGCTGCTGAAACTCCGTAAACTCTTTCCGCAGGCAAAGATCGTGGGGCACCGTGAGCTTCCCGGGGTGAAGAAGGAGTGCCCGTGTTTTGATTGCGGGGAATACGGGGGGATTGATAATTGATAATTGATAATTGATAATTGAAAATTGAAAATTAAAAGATGAATGGGGGGTCAGGCACGGATGACATAATTGATAATTAATAATTAAAATTGGGTTTACCACAGAGGGCACGGAGTTTCACAGGGTAAAAAATCAATCTGTGTTTTCCGTGTAATCCGTGCCTAAAATGTCTTTAAACCCTAAACTTTCAACTCTCAACCCTCAACG
>NZ_FR883064.1:0-19749 GCF_000435115.1 Bacteroides sp. CAG:633
CATCATGAGGAAGCGTTCGTTCTCGTGGGTGAAGCGGTCGATGAGTTTCTGGTAGTCCTCGCTTTCGTAGTCGGTGCGTTCGGCCAGCTCGCGGTTCATGCGGTCGATGTCGGCCTGCATCTCGAAGATGTGTTCAAAAGCCAGCTCGGCTTCCTGCATCACGGTTCGCGAGTCGCTCAGCACCATGACCTGCGGCAGATAGCCGATGGTACAGTCGCGGGGAACGGCTACCACGCCTTCCGTGGGCTGCTGCAGTCCGGCCAGTATCTTGAGCATGGTGGACTTGCCGGCTCCGTTCTTACCGACCAGCGCGATGCGGTCTTTCTTATTGATGACGTAGGACACGTCCTCGAACAGCGGCGTGGCGTTGAATTCTACTTTCAGTCCTTCTACAGATATCATAAAGTCAATAATCTTAAGTTGATACGTTTTTCAGCCTGCAAGCCGGAGCCTCGCAAGGGGGCACGGACCTGCAAACGGCAAAACCCTATAAAACCGGACAGTTACATCGCGGTTTGCAAGGGCACAAAGGTAGTGATTATTTGCACAACTTCCGCATCACTTTCCTGCAACGATTCAAATCTTTTTCGCCGACGGGCTTCTGCCGCACCCCTCCCCGCTCGATGCGGCGGTAGATGTGGAAGCCGCTCCACTTCAGGATGGCTTTCAGGGCGCGTATGGTGCCGCTGGTCTGGTGGAACAGGATGTTGAAGGGGAAAGCGGTGGTACTGGTGGATACCAGTACGGCGTCCTTGCCGGCGTGCAGCGGGCGTGGAAGTCCGGTGCCGCTTTGCTCTATCAGGCCATAAACCATGCGGTCGAACAGTACTTTCAGGGTGCCGGGCATGTTGCCCCAATAGCAGGGAGCGCCGATGACGAGCACCTGACATTCGCCCAGCAGACGCACCACGCATTGGGCGTCATCTTCGGGCAAGGTGCAACGCTGGGCAGTACGGCAGGTCATGCAGCCCGTACAGGGACGCACCTTCAGGTCGGCGACACGCAGGTTCACCACCCGGGCTCCGCACGCCAGGGCTTCTTCCTCCATGGCCTGCAACATGCGCGCGATGCCTCCGTTGGGACGGGGGCTGGCATTCAGGATAAGTATGTTCATAGTGCTTCCGTTTTTAAGCCTTCGTTCCCACGAATAAATATCCGGAGAATATCCGCAAATATACATATTATTTCGGACAAACGACCCGATGGGCGGAAGAAAAGGAGAAACGGGCCAACTATCATTCTGACACTTTGCACACCCAAGTCCGCGAGAATCGCGTATTTGCGGCCGGAAGGACGGGCAGCCGATTTTTTCAAAGCGTACACGCACTATTCGTCTATCAGCCAAACAGATAGCGAAATACTTACAACCAAAACAGACGAAAAAAGCGCCCGAATGCCCCGCCGAAAGCTTTGTTCCTCCCTATAACATACCTTCCGGCCGAGCCGCACAAGCATTGTTGCCGAGCCACACAAGCGTTGTTCGGCAACCGGACAAGCACGGAGCGCGTTCCGCACAAGCGTTTCAGACGGCAAAAAGATGCAATTCCGGCATCCGCAGCGTATATTCATGCGGTTTTAGCGCCGTTTTATGCAGTTCCGGCATCTGTTTCGAGGAATTCAGCGGGAGGGCATGTTACAGAAAAAGGCGTTTCCGGCTCTTTTTGTAAGCAGAAACGCCTTAATTGAAACACAAAGGCAAATGCAGTCTTCCGCCGCCCTGCGCCCGTCACTCGTCGGGCTGCGAGCGGAAACGAGCAAAATACTCCTTCAGCTGTCCGAAATACAAACTATCCGGCATCTCCCAATGGGTCTGAAGAACAACCTTATTGTCCTTATCCAACAGACAATAGTCCGAAGCCCCCATCTTATCTGTCGGAATATCCAACTGCTTGTGCAGAAGTTTACAAGTAAACTTAATCGGATTATACAGATCGATCATTTTAATTTTCCGCTTTTGGTTAATCAGGTAGATTGTTTCTGAAAACCCATTTCTTTTCAGATACTCTGCTACTTCTCCATAGCCTTGCGCGCAAATAGGAAACAAAGCGACATCCGAATTGCCTTTCAACACCTCCAACAGTTTCGGAAAACGTTCGACAGACGGACGACAGTAATCACATAAAACGTAAATCAGTTTATAAGGCTTGTCGGAAGTAGTAATGACAGACTTCAAAGAATCGTTGTCGACTATCCGAACCTGCGAGTAAGAGACTCCGCCAAGCACCATGAGAATCAATAAAAGAAAGACTTTCTTCATAGCGTGATACTTTTAATCTTTACATTGTAAATGTACAATTCAAACATGCCCTGTGTTATTTGCAATAAACATCTTTAATCAAATTAATTTATTTTAAACATCATGCCACGAAAAAACAACTAACTTTACAGAAACAGAAATACCGATAGTCATGAAGAAGTTGATATACGCTTGCCTGTTAGGATGCTGCTTAGCCCTCTCTGCCTGCCATTCTGCAAAGAGTACCAGCACAACCAACCCTTACCTAACACATTACCTTTCTTCCGACTCAACGGTCGCCGGAAACGGAAAGGTAGTATCCTCCAAAGTGGACGACTTGAACAAGGAGCGGTTGCACGAGAAAGTAGACCCGGAGGGAGAAGAATCGTGGGCGGACATTCTGCGGAACATCTTAATATATTATCAGGTAGGGCGTTAACATTCCATTTACTTCAGTTCCAAACATGCGCCCGTCACTCGTCGGGCAACGAACGGAAACGGCGGTAGGTGTTCTTCACCTCGCGCGCCACATTCTTCCAACTGGGCATCTCCTTCAGTTGGCGCCGCACCGGCATGTCGTAGAGCAGGAACAACAGCAGCAACAGGATGCAGCCGTAGAGCACCCACCCGTATATCTGGCGGATGCTGACTTCCATCATTTGCGAGACGAACGTCTCCATATATTCACCCAGCGGGAAGGGCGAACGGCTGAACGACACGCGGTCGATGGCGCTGCCGTAGCGGGCCATGTTGTCCGTCATGTAGTAGGAAAGGGCACGTCCGTAAAGAGCCGAACCCAGCACGCCGCCCACCACCATGTGGAGCATGTTGAAAACGCTGAGCGCCTGGAAGAAGTGCTGGAAGGTCATAATCTCCTCCAGGCAAACCATAAACGTGGCACTCAGTATGGCGTAGCCGAAGCCGCGGCACATCGTCGGCAGATAGAGCTGCGACAGGTGTATCTCGCCCGAGAACAGGAAATAATAACCTGCCAGGTAGCACACCAGCGCCATGACACCCACGATAAGGAGCCGCAGGTAGTTGAAGCGGCGCACGTGCATCCACCAGTAGGCAAACAGACAGCCCGCCAGAATGCCAGCCAGCGCCAACCAGTCCAACTGAACGCTGACGGTCTCGGCATAGTGCATCACCCCTTCGTAGAAACTTTCCTCCAGCACACGCTCCGTAGCCAGAATCATTTCGACCACCGTAATCAGTGCCAGAATGGGTAACAGATAGCGGTAGGTCCACATCTTGGGCTCCAGGAAAGGATGACGGATGGCCAACATGCGCTTGACGCTGACGTAAGCCGTCAGCATGATGGTGCACGTCAGCGTACAGATGACGGGGCTGTTCCACCAGTCGTAGAACTCGCCGTAGTCGAACAGGTAGGCAATCTGCAACAGCAGGGCCGCCCACAGCAGCGCGCCCGTCCAGTCGATGCCCAGCAGGGGTAGTTTCTTCATGAAGCGGAAGTGGCGCACGCAGGTAGCCAGTATCAGCAGGTCGATCAACATCAGAGCGGCGATGAACAGGTGCATGCACGTCCAGTGATAGTGGTGCAGCAGCCAGGTAGTCATCAGGTCGGACAGCTGCATGCTGCCTAGGATAATGATGTGCAGCAGGGGAAAGAAGACGGTGAAGTCGCGCTTGGGCGTCATCCACAGCTGTATGTTCGACATGGCTTCGAAAGTACCCTGAATCTTGCAGATGCCTTCGATGAAGCACACCGCCCACAGCAGGGGCAGGAAGGTGATGTAGGGCGCCACCAGGTTGCACACCAGCGCACCCAGCGCGGCGGCCGTGAGCAGCGTCTTGTTGGTGAAGCAGAACTTCATGCGGAACAGCAGCGGGAAGTAAATGGCCATGCCAGCCAGATTAGAGTAAAGGCACATCAGCAGGTCTTCGCGCATCAGTGACATGCCACCCTCCATCTGGTTGAGTGCGCCTAAATAAAGCCCGCCGGAAAGCTGGAAGGTAACGGCGAAGAATACATAAATCCACGGCTGCATCTTGCGCGGTACAAACTCGCGGAACATGGGCATCGTGAACGGCCCGTTAAGAATCGGTGCTCCCATAGCCTGCTCAATATTTCACCTCACACTCCAGATTGAACCCGGCACGCAGTCGTTGCAGGTCTTCGGGACGATTGCCCTGCAGGCTGATGCGCACGGGGACACGCTGCTCTACCTTGACGAAGTTGCCTGTAGCGTTGTCCTGGGGAATGAGCGAGAAGGCAGCTCCCGTAGCGTCGGAGATGGACTCTACCGTACCTTTGTAAACAATGCCCGGCACGGCGTCGGCCGTAATCTCTACCTCGGCTCCCTCGTGGATGTTGGGCAACTGTGTCTCGCGGTAGTTGGCCACTACCCACAAGTCGGTGCCGTCCACGATGTCCACCAGCGTCTGTCCCGGCTGAACCAACTGGCCTTCGTGGATGTCCTTACGGCCGGTCACGCCGTCGCAGGTGGCCAGCACAACGGTATACGACAGATTCAGGCGTGCCAGCTCTACAGCCGCTTCGGCCAGGCGGACACCCGCTTCGTTCTGATCCAGACGGTGGGTCTGTTCATCCTTTACCAGCGAAGTAGAGCGGCGGGCACGGAGTACCTGGTCGTAGCGTGCCTTGGCGGCATCGTAAGCGGTGCGCACGTTGTCGTATTGCTGACGGGTGACGGCATCCTCGCCCAGCAGTTTCTCGTAACGGGTCAGTTCGCGGCGGGCATTCTCCATCTGCACGCGGGCCTCCTCGATGCCTGCATCGCTCACACTCAGGTTGTTCTGTGTGGTGGCAATGCCTGCCGTAGTGGCCTTGCTGCCTGCCAGCGCATTGGCAAGGTCGGCCTCGGCCTGTGCCAGACGCAGGCGGAACTCAGTATCTTCGATGATGACCAGCGTGTCGCCCTTGTGTACGGGTTGGAACTCCTCAAAGCAGATGCGCTTGATGAAACCCTGTACGCGGGTATTCACGGGGGTGATGTGCTGCTTCACCTGTGCGTTGTCGGTATATTCTACACGGCCCAGGTGCAGGAAGCGCGAGCAGACGTAAACCAGTCCTGCCACGAGGCAGCCGATAATGACGATGTTGTATATCAGTTTCTTTGCAGTTCTTGTAATCATGACTTTAAGTATTATGGTTTGTTGAATATATGGAATAAGAAAGGTTAGAGTGTATGCGTGATGTAGCGCATCTTATAATAATTGTAGACAACGTTGATGCGCACGTTCACCAGCGCCAGGTCGGCACTGAGCTTCATGTTGCCGGCATCGAGCATGTCGGTCAGCAGGGCCAGGTCGTTGTCGTAGCGGTTACTGGTCACGCGGTAGTTCTCGTCGGCCAGCTGTACGCTCTTCTCCTGCGTGTGCAGGTCGGTGAAGGAAGTCAGGAAGTTCACGTAGCCTGCCTGTACGGCATTCTCTACCTGCTCGGCTGCCAGTTCGTGTTCTTCCTGCGCCTTGCGGGCGTTCAGGCGTGCCTGCTTCAGCTTCTTGTTGTTCTTGAAGAGTGAGGATATATTGTACTTCACGCCCACGCCTACGTAACAGTAGTTGAAGTTGTTGTCCAGCACAGGCACTTCGATGGTGATGGGGCCGTCCAGATGCTCGGCTGCTACCAGCGCCACTTTGGGCAGCAGCTCCGAACGCTCCAGCTTCACTTTCTGCTTGCCCATCTCGACCGAAAGGCCACTCTGTTGCAAGGCCAGGTTGCTTTGCAGGGCCATCTGTTGCCAGTCGCTTTCGGCCAGCGCGGGCACGTCGGACGAGAGCAACGTAGTGTCGGGGATAATCTCGGTGCCGGCCGGCAGATGCAGGGTGGTCACCAGCTGATGGTTCATAATGCGGCGGGCGTCTTCCACTTGCGCCAGCTGCAGCTTCAGCGTTTCGCGTTGCAGCTCGTAGCGGGTGATATCGTTCTTCAGGGCGGTTCCCTGGTTGCGGCGTGCCTCCATGTTGCGGATTACCTGTTCGGCCAGTTCCAGGTTCTTCTGCAAAACCTGACGCTGATTGCCCAGCTTATAGATGTTCAGGTAGTAGCCTATCAGCAGGAAACGGATTTCCTGACGGTTCTTCTGTGCGTCCAGTCCTGCCATCTGCTGGCCCAGTTCGGCCAGGGCAATGCTGCTGTTCACCGCACCACCGGCGTAAATCACCTGTTGCGCCTCAAGAGCGAAGTTGTTGCCGAAGTGGGGCATCGGAATGTTGGTGCCGTTGCTGAAGTCGCGGTCCCACAAGCGGCCGTCGCCCAGGTAGCTGACCGACAGACTGGCGGAGACATCGGGCAGACGCTGTGCCTTGGCGGCCTGCAGCGCTTGGTCGGCAGCCTCGCGGGCCGTGGAATAGGTTTGAATACTCTTGCTGTTTTCGTCGGCCAGGCGGAACATCTCATCGACGCTCAACAGGCGGCCCGACGAAGCGGATTGGGCGTAAAGGCCCGGACTGCACAGCACTGCCACACACAGTGCCATGAGTCCTTTTCTGTAACTCATAAACATGTAATAATTGAAGTTAAGGGTTACGGTTGTACGGACAAGGCACCGGTCCTCCTGCCGGCACACGACGACACGACCTGTCGCCGGACAGTCCGCAAAACCTGAATAAGAAATTGAAATCGGATGGGAAATGCTTCCGCCCGTCGGACGGAAGAAACAGGTATTAAATCAGAGCAGCCACACCCCAGGCATGGAAGTCGTGTATCTTGTTCTGATAACGGATGGCGATGTGGTAAAAACGTATTTTCATTCTGACTTTCTTTTTCCTGCTGATTTGCGGGTGCAAAGGTACAAAATCAGACACATAAGTTGTAACCTTTATAGGCCCAACTTATAACATTGTTTAACAAAACAGACACGAATCCAGTCAACGGAAAATAATATTGGTGATGACCTGTGCACCGACGTGGCGGTTCAGGTTGCGCACCAGCAGGTCGCGCCCCATCATCAGCTCCTGCCGCAGGGCGGCCGAGGTGAGGTGAACGTAAAGCACCTGATTCTTTATATAAAGATCGCGCGTGTACGAAGCAATGGTCGGCCCCAGCACTTCGGGCCACGCGTTGATGAGCCGCCGTTCGTTGAGCGGCGACTCCAGGCACTCCTGACGCAGGTAATGCTGTATCAGCTTGCCTATCTGTTCGGCATCGTTCCGTTTCATGCATCGTCCTCCTCCATTTCCGACACTTCGCCCCGCTCTACGCGGAACATCTTGTAGTCGCTGCCCACCTTATGCAAAATGCGGTCGAGGTGTTCGCGGTTGGTATCGGTGATAAATATCTGCCCGAAGCTGTCGCCCGCCACGAGCTTGATGATCTGTTCCACGCGCGAAGCGTCAAGCTTGTCGAAGATGTCGTCAAGCAACAGCAACGGTACGGTCGAGCCTGTCCGCTTCAGGAAGTCAAACTGTGCCAGCTTCAGTGCCACTAAGTAAGTTTTGTTCTGCCCCTGCGAGCCCTCGCGCTTGATGGGGAAGTCGCCCAGCAGCATGTTCAGTTCGTCCTTGTGCACCCCGCGCAGCGAATAGCCCATGATGCGGTCGCGCTCGCGGCTGGCCTTCAGCACTTCGAGCAGCGAGGCGTCGCGTGCGTGCGAATCGTAGGTCAGCCCTACCCGCTCCTTGTCCTGCGAAATGAACGAATAGAAGTTCTGGAAAATGGGAATAAACTCGCGGATAAACTCTTCGCGCTTTCTGAATACCACTTCGCCCGTCTGTGCCATCATCTCCTCCCAAACCAGTAGCAGTTCGTCCTCGACGGGTGTTTCGCTTTTCAGCAGGACGTTGCGCTGAGCCAATGCCTTGTTGTAGCGTATCAGGGCTTCGAGATACTCCTTGTCGTACTGCGAAATGACCACATCCATAAAGCGGCGGCGTTCGTCGCTTCCCCCGGCAATCAGATCCGAATCGGCAGGTGACACCATCACCAGCGGCAGAAAGCCGATGTGGTCGGACAGGCGGGTATACTCCTTCTTGTTGCGCTTGAACTGCTTCTTCTGACGGCGCTTCATGCCGCAGTATATCTCCTCCGGACTTCCATCGGCTGCTTCGTAGAACCCCTGAATGACGAAAAAGTCGGCATCGTGGCGGATGTTCTGCGAATCGATGGGGTTGCCCGCACTCTTACAGAACGACAGGTAATAGACAGCATCCAGCAGGTTGGTCTTGCCCATGCCGTTCTGTCCGAAAAAGCAGTTCAGCTTGGGCGAAAAAGACAGCTCTACCTGCTCCAGATTCTTATAGTTGAGTATCGATATGCGCTTAAGTATCATGTAAATCTATCGCTAAGTTGACGTACAAAGATAGGCCTTCTTGCGGAAAAGCGGGCCGAAAATAAAGGTTTTCAGCAGCAAAACAAAAAAAGATGCCGCTAAATTTCGCCGATAACTATAAAAAACTTACTTTTGCGGGTCGAATTCCCTACATAAGAATAATAACAAAAAGTATATATCAAAAATGGCAGAACAAAAAAAGACCAACGAAGCCCTGAACGTGGAAGATGCGTTGACACAGTCAGAGGCATTCCTCATCAAAAACAAGAAAGCAATTATCGGTGCCGTGCTGGCAATCGTCATCATCGTGGCCGGAGTAGTGATGTACAAGAATCTGTATGCACAACCTCGTGAAGAGAAAGCACAGGCTGCCCTGTTCAAAGGACAGGAATATTTCGAAGCCGACAAGTACGAACAAGCCCTCAACGGCGACAGCATCGGTTACAAAGGCTTCCTGAAAGTGGCCGAAGAATACAGCGGAACTGACGCTGCCAACCTGGCCAAGGCTTATGCAGGACTTTGCTACGCTCACCTGGGCAAATACGAAGAAGCTCTGAAAGCACTCGACAGCTTCAGCGGCAACGACCAGTTGGTAGCTCCCGCCATGAAAGGTGCTATGGGTAACTGCTACGCTCAGCTGGGTCAGCTGGACAAAGCCGTATCGCTGTTGCTGCAAGCAGCCGAAGAGGCCAACAGCAACGCCATCAGCCCCATCTATCTGCAACAGGCCGGAGAAATCCTGGTGAAGCAAGGCAAGTACGATGATGCCATCAACGCTTACACCACTATTAAGGAAAAATACTTCCGTTCTTACCAATCCATGAACATCGATAAGTACATCGAGCAAGCCAAGTTCATGAAGAAGTAATTGCGCGAAGCATATATACCTTATATATAAGAAATACCGAAAGCACGGAATACATGGAAAAAACACGGAAAGGAGAAGTCCCCGTGGTATCCGTGTAATCCGTGCTTTCGCTTTATACAAACCGCCTTAAACCAAACTCAAAACCATAACATTTTAACACCTATGGCAACAGCTTACCACAATCTTTCCGACTACGACTTCAACTCAGTACCCAATGCCGAGAAAATGAAATTCGGCATCGTCGTTTCCGAGTGGAACTACAACATCACGGGTGCACTGCTCGAAGGTGCCGTGAAAACTCTGAAAAAACACGGAGCTAAAGAAGAAAACATCCTCATCAAAACCGTTCCGGGCAGTTTCGAACTGACTTTCGGAGCCAGCCAGCTGATCGAATATAGCGAAGTGGACGCAGTTATTGCATTGGGCTGCGTAGTTCGCGGAGATACGCCACATTTTGACTATGTTTGCATGGGAGCCACCCAAGGCATAGCACAATTGAACGCAAGTGGCGATGTACCAGTGATTTACGGCCTGATTACGACCAATACAATGGAGCAAGCCGAGGACCGCGCCGGAGGAAAATTAGGCAATAAAGGCGACGAATGTGCAATTACTGCAATAAAAATGATAGATTTCGCTTGGAGTTTACAAAAATAGTCGTATCTTTGCATCGCAATTGAGAAACAAAGGTGCTTCACCCGAGTAGCTCGAAAGCCAAGGGGCAAATACCAGAGTGGCCAAATGGGGCAGACTGTAAATCTGCTGGCTTACGCCTTCGGTGGTTCGAATCCATCTTTGCCCACATAAATTTGCGGAAGTAGCTCAGTTGATAGAGCATTAGCCTTCCAAGCTGAGGGTCGCGGGTTTGAGTCCCGTCTTCCGCTCTTAAGAGAATCAGATAGTTATCGTAAGATTTCTATCTGATTTTTCTTTTCTGGCTATTCCAATCCCCCACCATCGCTGAATGATACAAGTACGGCTCGCGAGAGACACTTGTGTGGCTCACGAGCCACACTTGCATTGCTCGCGAGCCGTGCAAGTGTCCCACAAATGAATGACAAGTGTCCTACAAAGGCGGTAAAAACGGGGTAAAAAAAGAAGGCGAAGAAAGAAATCCGTACCAGCCCGAACATAGGAAAGAAAATTACCATATCTTTGCCGCAAAATGCTTCTGCTATCTATCTGACGAATTCATATGAAAGCAACTGAAACCAGCCCACTCCGGCAGAATATGCTGCGGGAAATGAAAGACTATCTGATGATCGCTTTGGGCATGATCATGTACGGCATCGGCTGGACCGTATTCCTGCTACCCAACGACATCACTACCGGAGGCGTGCCGGGCATCGCGTCCATCGTCTATTTCGCCACCGGTTTTCCGGTGCAGTACACTTACTTCGGCATCAACGTGCTGCTGTTGCTGCTGGCCATACGGATACTGGGATGGAAGTTCAGCATCAAGACCATCTTTGCCGTGTTCACTCTGACTTTTTTCCTGTCCGTCATCCAGAAACTGACCGAGGGACTGGTGCTGCTCGACGACCAGCCCTTCATGGCCTGCGTCATCGGTGCCTCGTTCTGCGGAGGCGGCATCGGCATCGCCTTTTCGGCAAACGGCAGCACGGGCGGAACGGATATCATCGCCGCCATCATCAACAAGTACCGCGACATCACGCTGGGGCGCGTCATGCTGATCTGCGACCTCATCATCATTTCGTCCAGCTACTTCGTGCTGCAGGACTGGGAAAAGGTGGTTTACGGATACGTCACCCTCTACATCTGCAGCTTTGTGCTCGACCAGGTGGTCAACAGTGCCCGCCAGTCGGTGCAGTTCTTCATCATCAGCGACAAGTACGAAGAGATAGGACACCACATCAATAAATATCCGCACCGCGGCGTGACGGTGATTCACGCTTCGGGCTTCTACACGGGTCACGAGGTGAAGATGCTGTTCGTACTGGCCAAGAAGAGCGAGTCGCCCATTATCTTCCGACTGATCAAGGACATCGACCCCAAGGCATTCGTATCGCAGAGTGCCGTCATCGGAGTCTATGGCGAAGGGTTCGACAAGATTAAGGTAAAGTAACGAATTTCCCCTCTTTCCAGGTATAAACCACAGGGCGGCGGACAAAAGGTTTCAACCGGTCCGCCGCTTCTTTTTCCATATAGTCGGGGGTACAGAAGGTAAAGGTCAGCGCGGCATCGGTGGGCGAAAGCGAAGCCTTCAGGAAGAGAATGTCGGCCTGGCGGCGGGCATTCTGATAGTCGTAGATGTCGGCCGAGTCGGGGGCGGCTTCGATGAAGTCGTCCGTCACGGGCAGGGCGGGCAGAAAACGGTCAGCGGGCAACTCCTTCCAGTCGGTGGTGTAGAAGCGGATGTGGCTGTCGCACGCCGGGGTGCAAACGGTAGAGACGGTGCACACCACTTTGGTGCTATCGGTCAGCGGCAACAGCTTCATCTCCCAGGTGCTCTGGGGCGTCATGCGGATGTGGATGTAGTCGGGCGTCAGCGCGGTCATCTCCGACTTTCCGTCGAAGCGGTTGGTCACTTCGGCCTTCATTTTGCTTTCCAGAAAGTCGATGAAGTCGGCACGGTTCACCGACGTCAGCAGCAGATTCAGCGAGTCGGGCATGGCCTTGAAGACGTCTTTCGCCAGCTGTGCACGCAGCGACAGGGGCAGCACCAGCAGGCATATAGCGAATAATATCAATCGGTTCATAACGGTTAATCAATAGTTGACAATTAATAATTCATAGTTGATGGAGGAAGACATTCTCCATTCTTAGTTCTTCATTCTTAATTCTTCATTCCCCTCCTATTTGCTCCCCAAATATAAGAAGAACATTCCGATCAGCACCAAAATCAGGTCGATAGCCTTGCTTTTTAAATTCTTTTCACGGAAGAACAGGGCTCCGAACAAGAACGACACCACCACGCTTCCCCTGCGCACCATCGACACGATGGATATCATCGAATCTTCGTAACTCAAGGCATAGAAGTAAGCAAAGTCGGCCGCACAAAGGAACAGCGAAATGAAGACAATGGTCCACTTCCAGCGGAACGGCGTACTCGACTTACGCTTGGGGTACCACAGCAGCAGAATGACGGGGCACATGATGAACACCTGATAGACATTGTACCACGACTGCACCAGCATCGGGTTGAGGCGGATCATCAGATACTTGTCGTACAGGCCGCTGATGGCTCCCGTCACCGCAGCCAGCACGATGAAGAAGATCCACTTGTTGTGACTGAAGTCGATGCCCTCCTTCTTGCCCGAACGGCTCAGCATGAAAAACGAAGCCACGGCCAGCAACACACCCGCCCACTGATACAGGTTGAGCCGCTCGCCGAAGAACAGCATGGCACCCACGAGCACCATCACCGGACGCGTGGCATTGATGGGTCCCACGATGGTGAGCGGCAAGTGCTTCATGCCGAAGTAACCGAACACCCACGACGAGAGGACGATGAACGACTTTACAACGATATACTTATGCGTTTCCCATCCTGCCACGGGCATCTCGAACATCGTGCCCCGCAGCACTTCGGGCGCCGCAAACGACAGCACGATAAAAGGCAGGAAAACCAGGCTCGAAAACAATGTATTCAGAAACAGGACGGGCAACACGGCGTTGTCGCGCAACGACTGCTTCTTGAAGGCATCGTAAAAGCCCAGCAGCGCAGCCGAAAGAAAAGCAAGCAATAACCACATAATAAAAAAACGAATTAACAGACGTAAGTCTTACATATATAATAAGGAAAGGAGCCTCATCGCTCCTCTTCCTCCAAGAACAGTTCCTCGGGATAGGCCACGTCGACCAGGAACAATGCGTTGCCGGGTACGGAAGTCCCCGCACGGCAACGGTCCTTCTGCTCGATGACCCGGCAGAAACCCTCGACCGACAGTTTGCCGCGGCCCACTTCGAGCAGTGTGCCCACAATGGCCCGCACCATGTTGCGCAGGAAGCGGTCGGCACGGATGGTAAACACCCAGGTCACCTCGTCCAGTTGTGTCCACTCGGCGTGCATGATGCGGCAGTTGTTGGTCTTCACGTCGGTATGCAGCTTGCTGAAGCTGGTAAAGTCGGTATAGTCGAACAGCCGGCGCGCCGCTTCGTTCATCCGGTCGAAGTCGGGCTGTTGGAACAGTCGGCAACGGTATTGCCGGTCGAACGGCACCTTGGCCGTGGTGACGTAATACTTGTACATGCGTGCCGTGGCATCGAAGCGTGCATGCGCATCGGGCTTCACCGCCCGCAGGCGATAGACCGAAATGTCGGGCGGCAGCAGACGGTTCAGCTTGTCGGTCATGAAGGCCGTGTCCAGGGGCTGCTCACTGTCGAAGTGAGCCACCATCAGCGAGGCATGCACCCCGGCATCCGTACGCCCGGCTCCCGTCACCTCCACCTCGCGGCGCAGCAACGTCGAGAGCGCCTTCATCAGACACTCCTGCACACTTGCTCCGTTGGGTTGTATCTGCCAGCCGTGATAGGCCGTTCCGTCGTAAGCCAAATAGATGAAATATCGTTGCACAGTTCTTCCTTTTTTTATTTTAGGGGATTCAAAAGAAAAGGACACCGGTCCGCAAGCCGCCGGCCACCCGCAGGCATTCGTCCCGCATCCGGCCATCGGTCAGCCCGTCCCTGCATTTTGGGTGCAAAGATAATGCAGTTTCTGCGGATTAAAGTATCTTTGCCGTGACTTTTGCAAAGACTTGCATATAAATTCACAAAAACAAAGCAATGAAAAAGAACAGATTCACACATTATCTCCCCCTCGTGCTGCTGGCAGCCGCAGTGGCGTCGTCCACCCTTGGTAGCTGCAAAAAGAAAGACATGTCCCTCAAACTGAATGAACCGCGCAACATCAAGGGCGTCGTCAGCTACAAGCGTTCCTTCGGCGACCTCAACGCCAAGCACCTCGAAGCGGCCCGCGCCATCGGCATCGCCCCCTTAGGCTCGCGTCAGGAAGCCGAAGCCCTGAAGGAGAAGCTTCGCCACATCCGGAGCAACGACCTCTACGCCGTCGATTCGCTCACACACTCCATCCCCTACCTCGTGCCCGGCGCAGCCGACCTGCTGGACAGCATCGGAAGCAATTTCCTCGATTCCCTCACCTCGAAGGGGCTGAATCCCAATAAAGTCATCGTCACCTCCGTCCTCCGTACCCAGGACGATGTGAAGCGCCTGCGCCGCCGCAACACTAACGCTTCGAGCAATTCCGCCCACTCCTACGGCACTACGTTCGACATCAGTTGGAAACGTTTCGAAAAAGTAGAAGACGAAGATGGCCGCCCCTTGCAGGACGTCAGCGCCGACACACTGAAACTAGTACTGTCCGAAGTGCTGAGAGACCTGAAACAAAATGGCGAGTGCTACGTCAAATACGAACTGAAGCAAGGCTGCTTCCACATTACTTCGAGAAAATGAATAAAGAAGCATCGTTTTTGCATAAATAATCTTCTTTTCGGCAAAAACAGAATAAAAAATCATTGTTTTTGCATATTCTTTCCAAAATAATCCCTACTTTTGCAGCGTTGAAAGAATAATTATACAGAAAGATGAAGAAAAAAGCCAATCGGTTAGATGCTATCAAGATGATTATTTCGAGCAAGGAAGTCGGCTCGCAGGACGAGCTGTTGCAAGCCTTGGGAGAAGAAGGATTCGAACTGACGCAGGCGACCCTCTCGCGCGACCTGAAGCAACTGAAAGTAGCCAAAGCTGCCAACATCAACGGACGGTACGTGTACGTGTTGCCCAACGACATCATGTACAAGCGCAACAACGATCAGAGTCCCAGCGAAATGCTGATGTACAGCGGATTCGTATCGCTTCAGTTCTCGGCCAACATTGCCGTCATCCGCACCCGCCCGGGCTATGCCAGCAGCATGGCTTACGACATTGACAACCGCGAGTACGAAGGCATACTGGGCACCATAGCAGGCGACGACACCATCATGCTTGTGCTGCACGAACACACCTCGCACGAGGAAGTACGCCAGTTCCTGTCCAGCATCATACCGAACATCCAATAAAAGAACGCCGGCAAGCACCCCCGAAAAGAAGCATTCGTCAACGAGCGTCCCCAACGGGCCACACCCGCCAACGAAAAACGCCAAGGGCCGATGCCGACACACACAGAAGTAAACGATATAAAAGAACAAAAGAAATAAACTGATCAAGAGAGAAATGGATTCGAAACAAATTGAAGTCATGGTGGCCGACGCTTCACACGAAGTCTACGTCGACAAGATTTTGGATACCATACGCGAAGCAGCTAAAGTACGCGGCACCGGCATCGCCGAACGCACACACGAATATGTAGCAACCAAGATGAAGGAAGGAAAAGCCATCATTGCCCTGTGTGGCGACGACTTTGCCGGCTTCACCTACATCGAAAGCTGGGGAAACAAGCAGTATGTAGCTACCTCCGGTCTGATTGTACACCCCAAGTACCGCGGACTGGGACTGGCCAAACGCATCAAGCAGGCCTCCTTCCAGCTGGCACGCCTCCGATGGCCCTGGGCCAAGATATTCAGTCTGACCAGCGGCGCCGCCGTTATGAAGATGAACACCGAGCTGGGTTACGTGCCCGTCACCTTCAACGAACTGACCGACGATGAAGCCTTCTGGAAAGGTTGCGAGGGATGTATCAATCACGACATACTGGTGGCTAAGAACCGCAAGTTCTGCATCTGCACCGCCATGCTCTACGACCCCGCGCTGCACGAAGAAGACAGAATCTGACATAAATAAAGAATGAAAAATGAAGAATGAAGAATTTTCAGATTCAGGACGCAGGATTCATTCGACAGAGAAACAACAAATAAAGCAAAAACAGCGATGAAGAAAAGGGAAAGAAGAGCGACAAAGCCATTCTTCATTCTTAATTCTTCATTCTTAATACAATAGTTATGGAAGCAAAGAAGAAAAAAGTAGTTGTCGCATTCAGCGGCGGGTTGGATACTTCGTTCACCGTGATGTATCTGGCCAAGGAAAAAGGATACGAAGTATATGCTGCCTGCGCCAACACCGGCGGATTCAGTGCCGAGCAACTGAAAACCAACGAGGAGAACGCCTACAAGCTGGGCGCCGTGAAATACGTGACACTGGACGTCACCCGCGAATACTACGAAAAGAGTCTGAAATACATGGTTTACGGCAACGTGCTGCGTAACGGCACCTACCCCATCTCCGTCAGCTCGGAGCGTATCTTCCAGGCATTGGCCATTGCTCGCTATGCCAACGAAATCGGTGCTGATGCCATCGCCCACGGTTCGACCGGAGCCGGCAACGACCAGGTACGTTTCGACATGACTTTCCTTGTCATGGCACCGGGTGTGGAAATCATCACCCTGACCCGCGACATGGCTCTGAGCCGCCAGGAAGAGATTGACTACCTGAACAAGCATGGCTTTGCCGCCGACTTTGCCAAACTGAAATACTCGTACAACGTCGGCATCTGGGGAACCAGTATTTGCGGCGGTGAAATACTCGACTCTGCCCAGGGATTGCCGGAGAGCGCTTACCTGAAGCACTGCACCAAAGAGGGCACCGAGCAACTGCGCCTCACCTTCGAGAAGGGCGAACTGAAAGCCGTGAACGACGAACGCTTCGACGACCCCATCAAGGCTATTCAGAAAGTAGAGGAAATCGGAGCTGCTTATGGCATCGGCCGCGACATGCACGTGGGCGACACCATTATCGGCATCAAGGGCCGTGTAGGTTTCGAAGCTGCTGCCCCCATGCTGATTATCGGCGCACACCGCTTCCTGGAGAAATACACCCTGAGCAAGTGGCAACAGTACTGGAAGGATCAGGTAGCCAACTGGTATGGCATGTTCCTGCACGAAAGCCAGTATCTGGAACCCGTAATGCGCGACATCGAAGCCATGCTGACCGAAAGCCAACGCAACGTGAACGGTACCGCCATCCTCGAACTTCGTCCGCTGGGCTTCCACACCGTAGGCGTAGAGAGCAAGGACGACCTGGTGAAGAACAAATTCGGCGAATATGGCGAAATGCAGAAGGGATGGACGGCCGAGGATGCCAAGGGCTTCATCAAGGTTTCGTCGACTCCGCTGCGCGCCTACTATGCTACGCACAAGGACGAGTTGAACAACATCTGACAAGCGTATGAGCACGGACAAAAAACTACGACGCCCACGCAACGGCCGCATGATCGCAGGCGTGTGCGCCGGTCTGGCCGAGTTCTTCGGTCTTGACGTTTCACTGGTACGCATCGTCTATACGTTGGCTACGATATTCAGCGCCTTTTCCGGCGTCATCATTTATTTCCTGATGGTACTGATTGTGCCCGAAGAGGAAAACCGTTATTTTAGACAGTAAAAACACAGATTATTTATGATTAAAGTAGGAATTATCGGCGGGGCCGGCTACACGGCAGGCGAACTGATCCGTCTGCTGCTGAACCACCCGGAGGCGGAAATCGTCTTCATCAACAGTGCGAGCAACGCCGGAAACAAAATAACCGACGTACACGAAGGTCTGTACGGCGAGACCGACCTGACCTTCACCGACCAGTTGCCGTTAGACGAGATTGACGTGCTCTTCTTCTGCACCGCCCACGGCGACACGCGCAAGTTCATGGAAAGCCACAACGTCCCCGAGGACTTGAAAATCATCGACCTCTCGATGGACTACCGCCTGAAGAGCGACGACCACGACTTCATCTACGGTCTGCCCGAACTGAACCGTCGCGCCACGTGCACGGCCAAGCATGTAGCCAATCCGGGCTGCTTTGCCACCTGCATCCAGCTGGCTCTGCTGCCGCTGGCCAAGAACCTGATGCTGAACGACGACATCATGGTGAACGCCATCACGGGCAGCACCGGAGCGGGCGTGAAGCCGGGTGCCACGAGTCACTTCAGCTGGCGGAACAACAACATCAGCGTCTATAAGGCTTTCGAACACCAACACGTGCCCGAAATCAAGCAGTCGCTACGCCAGCTTCAGAACAGCTTCGACTCGGAGATCGACTTCATCCCCTACCGCGGCGACTTCCCGCGCGGCATCTTCGCCACCTGTGTGGTGAAAACCAAGGTTGCCTTAGAAGAAATCCGCCGCATGTACGAGGAATACTACGCCAAGGACTCCTTCACGCACATCGTGGACAAGAACATCGACCTGAAGCAGGTGGTGAACACCAACAAGTGCCTCATCCATCTGGAGAAGCACGGCGACAAACTGCTCATCATCTCGTGCATCGACAACCTGCTGAAGGGTGCCAGCGGCCAGGCCGTTCACAACATGAACCTGATGTTCAACCTCGAAGAGACGGTGGGACTGAGGCTGAAGCCGAGTGCTTTTTAATGAAGAATGAAGAACGAAGAATGAAGAATGAAGAATTCACGCAACAGAAAAGACTCGTTGCTGCATGCCAAAAGCTATGCATTTGCATTGCGGGTGATTGGCATGAACAGGTACTTGAGAGAAGAGGTACAAGAGTTCGTGCTGAGTAAACAAGTTCTTCGTTCGGGTACGGCCATCGGCGCACTGATTCGTGAATCAGAGTTTGCCCAAAGCCAAGCCGACTTCATTAATAAACTGAGCGTAGCGCTGAAGGAAGCAAATGAAACCGATTACTGGCTCAATTTGCTTCACGACTCACAATACATAAACGACTATTCGTTCGAAAGCATGGAAAACGACTGCGGCGAACTCATCGCCCTGCTTGTTTCCTCCATCCGAACGGTAAAAAATAACCTGAAGAAGAATGAAGAATAAACTCAGGAACACATCGGGAAAATTCTTCATTCTTCATTCTTAATTCTTCATTTAAACATGAAACTTTTCGACGTATACCCCCTCTTTGACATCAACATCGTCAAAGGAAAAGGCTGCCACGTGTGGGACGAGAACGGTACGGAGTATCTCGACCTGTATGGTGGCCATGCAGTCATCTCCATCGGCCACGCGCATCCGCATTATGTGGAGATGATCAGCCAGCAGGTGGCCACACTGGGATTCTATTCCAATTCCGTCATCAACAAACTGCAGCAGCAGGTGGCCGAACGATTAGGCAAGGCCAGCGGTTACGAGGACTATTCGCTGTTCCTCATCAACAGCGGCGCCGAGGCCAACGAAAATGCACTGAAGCTGGCTTCGTTCTACAACGGACGCACGCGCGTCGTGTCGTGCGCCAAGGCTTTCCACGGACGTACATCGCTGGCTGTGGAGGTGACGAACAATCCGAAAATCATCGCTCCCATCAACGACTGCGGACACGTCACCTACGTGCCCCTGAACGATACCGCCACGATGGTGGCCGAGATTGACAAAGGCGATGTCTGCGCCGTCATCATCGAAGGCATTCAGGGCGTGGGAGGCATCCAGCTGCCCACCGACGAGTTTATGCACGCCGT
>NZ_FR883065.1:0-233 GCF_000435115.1 Bacteroides sp. CAG:633
CCCTGAAATGCAACTGCTGATAGTAGGTGATGGAAGTCTGCGAAAACAGATGGAGGAGCAGGCACATAAAACTGGATTGGAAGAAACTGTAGAGTTTGCAGGACGACAACCACAGGAGAAGTTATCAAGCTACTACGACCGCATAGACATCCTGCTGATGCCCTCACGCAGCGAAGGCTTCGGATTGACAGCCATTGAAGGTATGGCACGCGGTTGCGTCGTCGTAGCTGCCC
>NZ_FR883065.1:283-502 GCF_000435115.1 Bacteroides sp. CAG:633
TACGGGATGGAGAAGTAGGCTTGCTTCACGAGCCGGGACAAGTAAAGGATCTGGCTGCCCAAATCAATAAACTGATAGAACAACCAACTCTTTGGAAACAATTCTCCAACGAAGCAACCACGTACGTACAACAATTCAGCTTCGAACATTTCAGTCAATTATTCAACAACTTATATCAAAAAATTAGCAACAATTATTAAGTTCATAGGTTATTTAAGT
>NZ_FR883066.1:0-6391 GCF_000435115.1 Bacteroides sp. CAG:633
GCTTTTCTAACGTCTCCTACATAGAAACGGCAGAAAGGCAGGGTTACGGTAGTCGCCTACTGTGTTTAGGGGTGACCCGGATTTCGAAGTTTCTCATTGAGAACAAGCGAATTAACTCTAAGTGCTGCATTTCTCGGACAAACAGTTCAGGAAGTGCAGGAATGGAGAGTATATACCCAAACTTCGCATAGGTGAACCACAAAAAACGGAAGTAAAAACCGGAAGTAAAGACCAACTTCCACGAACCAAGAAACAATTCAAAACAATCCCCATGATGCACTGGTTTGCTTTAAAAGTGTTTTATAACAAAGTCTTCGACATCGAAAAGGCTTTGGAGAAAGAGCACATCGAAACGTATATCCCTTGCGAAGAAACGTTAGTCATCCGGAACGGAATCAAAAAAACGGTGCGCAAGCCGATGATCAGTTCCCTCATGTTTTTCCGTGCCACCACAGCCGATGCGTTGAAGGTCCAGAAGATGTTCACCGACAAGGTCATCCTTTATACCCGCCTGGAGGATATGAAAAGGATCCCGCTTGTCATCCCCGACGAGGAAATGAACACCTTCATGCTGGTCACTTCTGCCGGCGAAAAAGGCATCGAATATTACGACGACGCCCCCAAGTTCCATCAGGGCGACCGCGTAAGGGTGACCGACGGCAAGTTCAAGGGTGCCGAAGGGTATA
This sequence comes from Bacteroides sp. CAG:633, assembly GCF_000435115.1. Lineage (NCBI taxonomy): Bacteria > Pseudomonadati > Bacteroidota > Bacteroidia > Bacteroidales > Bacteroidaceae > Bacteroides > Bacteroides sp. CAG:633. The sequence continues at coordinate 687 of NZ_FR883066.1, forward strand.
TCTGTCGCGTTAAGAAAAACCGGAGACTGGTGGTCTCCATTCAGGGAGTGTGCGCCGTACTTACGTCGTATATTCCACGTTCTTTTTTAGAGATAATATCGAAGAAACCCACAGTGTCAGAACCAATCAAGGAGGCTCACTAACTACAGCCTATTGCCCACGGGCAAGGCTGCAATCAGGATAACAGGTACAGCAGCCTCCGTCATATATTTAAATTAAGTTTCGCAAGTGCTCAATTTATTAGGAGACAAGGGAACGAGTTAAGTTAGTTGACAAGGGAACAAGTTAACAAGGCCACAAGGCTTGCCTACTGCTTTCAGGAGACAAGGGAACGAGTTAACAAGACTACAAGGATTGCTTACTGCTTTCAGGAGACAAGGGGACGAGTTAACAAGGCCACAAGGATTGCCTACTTGTCACCTCGTCAACTCGTCAACTTGTCAACTCACGACTTGTCAACTTGTCAACTCACGACTTGTCAACTCGTCAACTTGTCAACTTGTCAACTCGTAGACTCGTCAACTCCCACTTGAGCCCCAGCGAAAGTTAAGCATTTAACCTAAAACAAAACATTTACAGTTATGCTTTGGACACTCAACTGTTTATCAGTCCTTTTACTGTGTATTTTCTGTGCGGGAATCGTCATCCCACAGATTTTGTTGATTGCCTTCCGGCGTCGGCTTTTCGACATGCCCGACGAACGGAAAATCCACCAGGGAGTCGTTCCTCGGCTGGGAGGCATTGCCTTTAAACCCGTAGTTTTCTTCTCATTCGCTTTAGTATTGGGAATCAATCTGCTACTGGGCCATACTGAAATTCTGGTAGAAGCCGAACGCAATGCCAGTACGCTGACATTCGGATTCTGTACCATCATGATTCTGTACCTCACCGGCATGGCCGACGACCTCATCGGCGTCCGCTACCGTGCCAAGTTCGTCATCCAGATTCTGTGCGGACTGATGCTCATCGCTGGCGGTATCTGGATCGACAATCTGGACGGCGTTCTGGGCATCCATGCCCTGCCGGCTTTCATCGGCTACCCGCTCACCGTGCTGTCAGTCGTCTTCCTGATCAATGCCATCAACCTCATCGACGGCATCGACGGTCTGGCTTCCGGTCTGTGCAGCATCGCCCTGCTGGTCTACGGAATCATGTTCTTCCATTGCGGGCAATACATCTATGCCATGTTCTCGTTCGCCACACTGGGCGTACTCATCCCCTTCTATTATTATAATGTATTCGGCAACCCCGAAAAACAGCGGAAGATCTTCATGGGCGACACAGGCAGCCTCACCGTCGGCATGATGCTCGCTCTCCTCGGTTTCAAACTGTTGTCTCTGGAACCGTCGGAAAGCGGTGTCGACGACTCTTTCCTCATGGTCTGCTTTTTCTCTCCCCTGCTCATCCCCTGCTGCGACGTAGTGCGGGTCTACCTGCACCGGGTGCGCAACGGCCGCAATCCGTTCCTGCCGGACAAAAACCATATCCATCACAAGTTGCTCGCCATCGGCATGAAGCAGCGTACAGCCATGGTCACCATCATTCTGGTTTCCCTGCTGTTCACCCTGTCCAACCTCCTGCTGCTGCAGTTCCTCAACATCAACTGGATTCTGTTCGGCGACTTCTTCATCTGGACAATAGCCAACATATGGCTGACCAAGAAAATTAAAGCAATTAATAATGAAAAATTAAAAATTAAAAATGAATAATCCGATTCACCACAGAGGACGCAGCGTTTCACAGAGGGAAAAAATTAAAAATCTGTGTTATCCCTGTCATCCGTGCCTGAACCCCCATTCATCTTTTAATTTTCAATTTTCAATTATCAATTATCAATTATCAATTATCCATTATCCATTATCCATTATCAATTATCCATTATCAATTATCAATTTAATTCCCGCTCAATAGAGACATGAAAAAAAGTTCATTATCCTGGATCATGCTCCTGCTCCTGCCGGGTATGCTCCTGCTCAGTTCCTGCAATGCCTCCAAAAACGTCGTCTATTTCCAGGACCTCACCCCCGGTGAGAGCGAAATAGCACTTGCGTCGTCTCCTGCCATCAAGATCGGTCCCGAGGACAAGATCTCTATCATCGTCAGCTGCCGCGACCCGCAACTCGCCATGCTGTTCAATCTGCCTACAGTCTCTATGCAGTTCAACCAGGTCAGTTCAGTCAGCAGTGGTTCCGGTTCCTCCACAGGCAGTTCCCAAGGCGTTTCCGGCTATACTGTCGACCGCAACGGTGAAATCGACTTCCCCGTACTCGGCAAGATCAAGGTAGCCGGCATGGACCGCGAAGAAATCGCCGCCTACATCAAAAGCGAACTGCTCCGCCAGAACCTGGTTAAAGATCCCGTTGTCACCGTCGAATACATGAATCTCTGCTTCTCCATCCTCGGCGAAGTCAACACCCCCGGACGTTTCAGCATCGACCGCGACCACGTCACCCTGCTCGATGCCCTGAGCATGGCAGGCGACCTCACCATCAACGGCAACCGCAAGAAAGTCATGGTCATGCGTCAGGAAAACGGCAAGCAGCGTGTCTACGGTGTCGACCTCACCTCCGGCGAATACGTCTACACCTCACCGGCCTACTACCTGCAGCAGAACGATGTAGTCTACATCGAGCCCAACGATATGAAAGCCCGCCAGTCCACCGTCAATGGCAACAACGTGCGCTCCACTGCCTTCTGGCTGTCACTCGCCTCGTTCCTCACAACCATTGCAGTGCTGGTATTCAAATAAAATGAAGAATGCTTTAAAATGAAGAACGCTTTAAAATGAAGAATGAGGAATGAAGAATGAAGAATTAAGACTATTCCTCAGCGTAAATATTAAAAGAGGTTTTGAGCGAAGCTAATTAAGGAGTTAAGCCAATACATTGACTACTCTTAACGCTAAACTCTTAACTTTTATTCACCACAGAGGACACGGAGTTTCACAGATAAAATTTAAATCCGTGTCGTCATATAAACTGTAAACTTCCAATTTTAGGGTATCCCCTTTTAGACGGGCAAGTTAGAGCCAATACATTGACTACTCTCAACGCTAAACTCTAAACTCTCAACGCTAAACCTTAAACCCTCAACGCTAAACCTTAAACCCTAAACGCTAAACCTTAAACCCTAAACTCTCAACTTTTATTCAACGCAGATTACGCAGATTAACGCAGATTGAAAATTTAAAATATCCGTGTGCTCCGTGTCATCCGCGTCTAAAAAATTTTTAAACCCTCAACTCTAAACCCTCAACGCTCAACTCTAAACCCTCAACGCTCAACCTTTATTCCACGCAGATAACCCTCAACTTTTAATTTTTAAATATTAATTTTTAATTCTTAACTTATAACTTCCAACCGTGGTCATACAACCAACTCAAAACAAGCCTGCGGGAAACGATGATTTCCTGCGCATTCAGGATCTGTTCATCCTGTGTTTAGCCAAGTGGTACTGGTTTGTCATCTCCCTGGCTATTCTGCTGGGAGCTGCCACCATCTACCTGTTGAAAACCCCGCCCGTCTACACCCGTTCTGCTTCCCTGCTCATCAAGGAAGACGGCAAGAGCGGTTCAGGCAACGAAGCTGCCGGTGTGCTGGGCGATATCGACATTTTCCGCACCAGCACCAACATCAACAACGAAATGCTCTCCATGCAGTCGCCTGCCGTCATGTACGAAGTAGTCCGTCGCCTGCATCTCGATGTCAACTATACCACCGACGGCCGTTTCTACAATCCCGTCATCTATGGCAGCGACAATCCCTACGAAGTCAGCTTCTTCGACCTGGGCGATGCCGAAAGCGCCTCCTTCACCCTTCGTCCCGACAAAGACGGACAGGTGAAGCTCACCGACTTCACACGCAACGGTGAAGAAGCCGACGGCGACGCCGTCACTGCCCTGAACGACACCGTCCAGACCCCCGTGGGCCGCCTTCTCGTCAATGCCCGCCCCGGTTCCACTGCCGCCCAGCAGACGGTCTTTGTATCGCGCATCAGTATGCAGGATGCCACCGCCGATTATTCTTCCCGGCTGTCCGTCGCCCTCAACGACGAAAAGTCTACCGTGGTCAACCTCACCCTACAGGATGTCTGCACCCAACGTGCCGAAGACGTGCTCAACACGCTGATCTCCGTCTACAACGAAAACTGGGTGAAAGACAAGAACCAGATTGCCGTCAGCACCTCCATGTTCATCAACGAACGTCTGGGCGTCATCGAGCGCGAACTGGGCAATGTCGACGAAGACATCTCCTCCTACAAGAGCGAGAACCTGCTGCCCGACGTACAGGCTGCCGCCAGCATGTACATGGCCGAGAGCAGCGAAACCAATGCCAAGATCCAGACCCTGAACACCCAGCTGTCCATGACCCGCTACGTCCGCAGCTACCTCACCGGTGCTTCCAGCCGCAACCAGCTGCTTCCCGCCAACTCCGGCATCGAGAACTCCGGCATCGAGAAGCAGATTGCCGAGTACAACACCCTGCAGCTGCGCCGCAACGATCTGGTAGCCAACAGTAGCGAGACCAACCCGCTGGTAGTCGACATGGACCATTCGCTCCATGCCCTGCGCGATGCCATCATCCGCACCCTCGACAACTACGTCACCACGCTCAACACCCAGCTGCGTGCCTTGCAGCAGAGTGCCCGCCAGACTACGGCCCGCATCGCCGCCAACCCATCACAGGGCAAATACCTGCTGTCCGTCGAGCGTCAGCAGAAGGTGAAGGAATCCCTCTACCTCTTCCTGCTCCAGAAGCGCGAGGAGAACGAGCTTTCCCAGGCATTTACCGCCTACAACACCCGTGTCATCATGCCCCCCTCGGGCAGCATGGCTCCCACGGCACCGGCTAAGAAGAATATCCTGCTGATAGCCTTCGTCATCGGCCTGATTATCCCCGTTGCCGTCATCTTCCTGCGCGAGTCCATGAACACCCGCATCCGTGGCCGCAAGGATCTGGATGCTCTGACTTTACCGTTCGTCGGCGAAATTCCGCAGGCAGCAACAAAGAAAAAAGGCACGTCGGACAAGAAATCAACAGAAAACAACCCCATTGTCGTACACGAAGGCAGCCGCGACATCATCAACGAGGCATTCCGCGTACTGCGCACCAACCTCGAATTCATGACCGACAAGGAACAGCATTCCAACGTCATCGTTGTCACATCATTCAATCCCGGCAGCGGCAAGTCTTTCCTGGCCATGAACATTGCGGTCAGTCTGGCCATCAAGCAGAAAAAAGTGCTGGTCATCGACGGTGACATGCGCCACGGTTCTACCTCGGCCTACGTCGGCTCTCCGCAAACCGGTCTGAGCAACTACCTGAGCGGCCATGTCAACAACCTGAAGGACATCATCGTCACCGATGCCCGCCACGCCAACCTGCAATTCCTCCCGGTAGGCACCATCCCGCCCAACCCCACCGAATTGCTGTTCAGCGACCGCCTCAAGCAGCTCATCGATACCGTCCGCAGCCAGTACGACTATATATTTATCGACTGTCCTCCTATCGAGATGGTAGCCGATACGCAAATCATCGAGCAGCTGGCCGACCGTACCCTCTTTGTCGTACGCACCGGTCTGTTGGAACGCAGCATGCTTCCCGAGCTGCAACGTATCTACGACGAAAAGAAGTACAAGAATATGGCTCTCATCCTGAACGGCACCGTCGGCAGTGGCGGCCACTACGGTTACCGCTATGGCTACC
>NZ_FR883067.1:0-265 GCF_000435115.1 Bacteroides sp. CAG:633
TACCTGGCTGAAATTCTGGGTCAGCAGATTTCGGGTTCGACAGTGAAGACGGTGAACGGTTCTTATGCCATCAACGTGACTTTGCCCATCGGTACTGCCCTGACACTGAGCGGAACTCAGGATGTAACAACGACTTCGATCAGCAACGGTTCGGTTACGGTATCGGGTAAGAGCTATGGCAAGGTTAGCGTAACAGCCAACACTTACAACCGTCAGCATAACGGTGGTACGAATTAATGAGGAGTGAAGGATGAGGGGGGGTGAA
>NZ_FR883067.1:317-535 GCF_000435115.1 Bacteroides sp. CAG:633
ATGAGGAATGAGGGATGAGGGTTGAGAGTTGAGGATTGAGAGAGCAGATGGCGAAGGCTGAAGAGAGCAACATGTGCTTCGGATTGTCGCAGATAAAAAATATAAAAATCCGTGCCATCCGCGTCTAAAATATCTCTCCCCCACCACCCCAACCATTTTTCATTACCCCCTAAACATTAAACCCTAAACCCTCAACCCTAAACCTCCCTCCCCCCTAA
>NZ_FR883068.1:0-5030 GCF_000435115.1 Bacteroides sp. CAG:633
CCGCAGGCCTCATCCTGAAAAACGATTTTGCCTCCAAGGACGACGTACTGGCTAAAAGCTCCTTCAACATAGCCGAGCACACCTCGCTGCAACCGACTGCCGAAGCCTACGAATCGGTTCTTCGCCTGGCCGGTGCCTCGCTGAAGCGCGATGCCTGCGATGCCCGCATCGTCGAAGAAGTACGCCAGGGCACCTATACCTACGAAGGTTCGAATGGTAGCACCAACGGCATGATCGACCAGCCTGCCGACGTAGGCGGATGGCCCGAATACCAATCGGCCGATGCCCCCAAAGACAGCGACAGCGACGGCATGCCCGACGAATGGGAGAAAGCGCACGGCTTGAACCCCGATGCAGCCGACGGCAGTGCCTACAACCTGAGTTCCCAGTACACCAACCTGGAAGTCTACCTGAATGAATTGGTCAGCCACATTGCCGAAACAGGAATTTCAGGCCAATAACAGGACGGCTGGTAACAGACGGGCAGGCAGATTGTCAGCTTCGTGCCGTACAGCTCCTGCCACATCTTTTCTGGGAACACAAAAAATGGAAGAATAACAAAAAGTACCAACCTAAAAACAAATTTTGCACATTCTGCTTTTTACATCCATATACATTTGCAATAAGGAATTAACAGTGTGTTCAAACACACTTAAGGAATAAAACATAATTTAATTAATAACCATGCAAAACAAGTCTAACAAGATGAGAAACATGCGCGCCGTGTTACTATCCTTATTAGTAACCCTGATATCGCTCAGCGTATCCGCGCAGAATGTGACCGTAACTGGTACAGTGAAAGACAAGACGGGAGAAACCGTGATCGGAGCTTCCGTAGTTGAGAAAGGGAACACCGGCAACGGTACCATCACCGACATCGACGGCAAGTTCACCCTTTCTGTCCCCTCCAACGCAACGTTGGTATTCTCGTATGTAGGAATGACAACGCAGGAAATCCCCCTGAAAGGACAAACAAAGATTCAGGTAGTAATGTCCGACGACGCCCAGGCACTGGAAGAAGTAGTGGTCATCGGTTACGGTTCGGTAAAGAAGAAAGACCTGACCGGTTCGGTAGCTACCGTCAGCTCCGATGTACTGGCAGCAGTACCCGTTGCCTCGGCCACTGAAGCCCTGACCGGTAAAATGGCCGGTGTGCAGATCACCACAACAGAAGGTTCACCCGATGCCGAAATGAAGATCCGCGTACGTGGTGGCGGCTCCATCACCGGTGACAACACACCTCTGTTCATCGTTGACGGCTTTCCCGTGGAGTCCATCTCCGACATCCCCGCCTCCGACATCGAAGATATCACCGTCCTGAAGGACGCTTCTTCGACTGCCATCTACGGTTCGCGTGGTGCCAACGGTGTAATTCTGGTAACGACCAAGTCGGGTAAGGAAGGCAAAGTCAGCGTCAGCTACAATGCTTACTATAGCTGGAAGAAAATGGCCAAGCAGCTCAACACCCTAAGCAGTGCCGACTATGCTAAATGGCAATACGAATTTGCCATGCTGAAAAGCGGAAAACCTGACCAGATCAATCCTTCAACCTATACCGATATCTTTGGTAACTATCAGGACATCGACTTGTACCAGAACGTGCCCGAAAACAACTGGCAAGACCAGGTATTCGGCCGTACGGGACATACTTTCAACCACAACCTCAGCATAAGTGGCGGTAGCGACAAGATGAAATTTACGTTCAACTATGCACATATGGACGATAAAGCCATCATGTTGGGTTCAAGTTACAAACGAGACAACCTGAGCCTGAAGCTGAACTACAAACCGGTGAAGAGAGTTAGCCTCGACTTTTCAGCCCGCTACTCCGATACCCACATCAGTGGAGCCGGTGCCAACGAATCGAAGACAGAAGTTTCGACTGCCGACTCGCGTATGAAGAATGTGATGGTTTTCTCACCGTTCAATTATGCAAGCTTAAGCGAAGGATACGACCCGGACATGAACCTGACCCAGCCTCTGACTTCGGTGTATGACAATGACCGTCTGCAAGACCGCCGGACATTCGACTACAACGGAAGTTTCACTTGGGAAATCATTGACAACCTGAAGTTCAAGACTGAATTCGGTCTGCAATACTATACAAACGACGATAAACGTTTTTATGGTATTTCGACCTATAACGCCCGCGTAAACGGAAACAATCAGCCCATTGTTGTCTTTACTGAAAATGGTCGTGAAACATTCCGCAATGCAAATACACTGAGCTACGACTTTAAGAAGTTGATCAAAAGCGAAGATCATCATCTGAACCTGTTGGTAGGACAAGAACTTATCAAGGTGAAAAGCAATACCGATACAGACGAAGTGCGCTACTATCCTACGCAATTCACATCCAGCCAGGCTTTCACATTAAGCAGCCAGGGAACAGCTTACAGCACCAACAAGTTCATCAATGCCGATGATGTGCTCCTCTCTTACTTCGGACGTGTCAATTATGACTACCAAAGCAAGTACCTCGTATCAGCCACGTTCCGTGCCGATGGTTCTTCCAAGTTTGCAAAAGACAACCGCTGGGGCTTCTTCCCCTCAGCAGCCGTTGCATGGCGTATCTCTTCGGAAAACTTTATGGAAAGCACACGTAGCTGGTTGGACGACCTGAAACTTCGTGTCAGCTACGGTACTGCCGGTAACAACGACATTGACAGCGATCAGATGCGTACAATCTGGTCGGCAGGAAGCGGTAGCGCTTTGGGATGGATCAACAACGTTTCCAGCTTCTGGACAACCGGTTCGTACATGTCGAACCCCGACCTGAAATGGGAAACGACGCATACGCGTAACATCGGACTCGATTTCTCTATCTTTGGAGGACGTCTGAACGGTACGGTTGAATACTACTGGAACAGTACCAAAGACCTGCTCATCGAATTCCCGGTTTCCGGTACAGGATACAGTTATCAATGGCGTAACCTGGGTGAAACAGAAAACAAAGGTTGGGAAATCAGCCTGAACTGGGACATTGTCAACAAGAAGAACTTCGGCTTAAGTTTCAACGGCAATATCGGCTTCAACAAGAATAAAGTCGTTTCTTTGGGCTCGTTGAACGAATATGCGGCAGCCTCCAATTGGGCCTCTACCGAAATCGGTTCGGACTATGTAGTACGTCCGGGTTCTCCCATCGGACAGATCTACGGATACGTATGTGACGGACGCTACGAAGTAGATGATTTCGAAGGCTACGATGCTGCAAACAATAAGTGGATTCTTAAGGAAGGCGTAGTCAACGACAGCGAAGTCATCGGTGAAAAGATGCTCCGCCCGGGTGCACTAAAACTGAAAAACGTAGATGGAAGTGAGGACGGAAAGGTGACCGCAGCCGACCGTACCATTATTGGCGATACGAATCCTGTAGCTAGTGGAGGTTTCGGACTGAACGCCAGAGTTTATAATTTCGATATTGCAGCCAGCTTTACCTACAGCATTGGCAACGACGTATACAATGCCAACAAGATAGAATATACCACTGCCGGAAACAACACCAGCTACCGTAACATGATTGACATCATGGCCGACGGCAAACGCTGGACTAACCTCCGTGCCGATGGTACCATCAGTAACGACCCGGTAGAACTGGCCGAAATGAATGCGAACACCACCATGTGGTCACCATGGATGAACCAGAACGTACTGACAAGCTGGGCCATAGAAGACGGATCGTTCTTACGTCTCAACACACTGACCGTAGGTTATACTTTACCGAAATCACTGACCCGCAAAGTCGGCATCAACAATCTGCGTTTCTATGCTACCGGCTATAACCTGCTCTGCATTACCGGCTACTCAGGCTTCGATCCGGAAGTATCTACCAGAACCAAAACTGCTCTGACACCGGGAGTGGATTACTCGGCATACCCCAAAAGCCGTCAGTTTGTAATCGGTGTAAACTTGAACTTCTAAACCATCTATTGTCATGAAAAATAAATTATATACTACGCTTACAACCGCATTCATAGCCGGAGGATTCCTGCTGTCGGCCTGCGGTGATAATATTCTGGATACACAGTCACCCTCTTCTATGGATGACAAGAACATATTCTCAATCTACGACCTGGCCATCGGTACCATCAACAATATCTATACTTACTATGGCGAGCAGAACCACCGTGCACGTTATTTCTGCTACTATGGCATGAATACCGACATAGAATGGCTGAACGGTTCGGACGGAGGTGATGACAAAGCCAATATGGTCAACTACAATACGTTACCCAATAACGGCCAATTAAACATTGCCGATGCCAAAGAGCCCTGGTCAAACATCTATTCAGGCATCGAGAAAGCAAATCTGGCCATCGAAGGCTTACAGGCATACGCCGACTTAGAAAACGACGAAGGTCTGCGCCAGCTGTATGGCGAGGCACTGACCTTACGCGCCATTGCCTATATTGACCTGATCAATGCCTGGGGAGACGTACCGGCACGTTTCGTAGCCATTACACCTGAGACAATCAACCTGCCACGTGAAGACCGCGATGTCATCTACAAACAAATCATAGCCGATCTGCAAACCGCACAGGAATATGTAGCATGGCCCAACGAACGTAGCGATACGCAAACAGTAGAACGTATCAACAAGGCATTCGTAAAAGGATTCCTGGCACGTGTCTGCATGCAGGCCGCAGGCTATTCGCTTCGTTCCGACGGTACAGTGCGCCAAAGCTCTGATCCAGATCTGTCAGTATCCGTACTCTACCCCATTGCCTTGCAGGCTTGTAAGGAAGTTATGGATCAGGAAGGAAAATATGTGGCACTGAAAAACAATTTTGTAGATGTATTCAAAGGCAACTGCCAGGATGAAATCGCTGCCGGCGGTGAATCTCTCTGGGAAATTCCTTATGCAAACTCTCCTTCCGCACGCGGACGTATGGTTTACACCTACGGCACCAAACATGCAGCAATCGACCAGTTTGTAAAAGCCAAACAAGGCGGACAGGTAGGTCCTCTGCCCAATGTATTCTTCGATTATTCCATCAAGGACAAACGCCGCGACGTGACTTGCGTTCCCT